>JAHENO010000001.1 GCA_018609945.1 Haloarculaceae archaeon
AACCGCCGTTCGCGGGCTGTCGGCGCGGTGTACTCGAGCGCGGCCCCGACCGACGGAACCGCCATCGAGACGGGGTTCCCGCGGTCCCGGCCCTTCGCGTCGAAGACACGCTCGACCGCCGCCGGGTCGAGCGCGTCGGCGTACGGGTGCCCGACCACGCGGTGGCCCTGTCGCTACTCGACGCTGTTGCGCCGGTCACCGCCACCAGCGCAAACGTGAGCGGCCGCCCCAGCGCCCGGACCGTCGCCGACCTCGACGGTGACATCCGCGAGGCCGCGGCGGCCGTCCTCGACGGCGGGGAGACGCCCGGCGGCGGGTCGACGGTCGTCGACGTCACGGCAGGCGAGATCCACCGTCGGGGCGCTCTCGCCGACGAGATCGAGGCCTGGCTCGCCGGGGTCTGAGCGATGCTCGACGGGCCCCGCGAGTACGCGTGTTTCGCCGTGGCGGTCCTGGTCGTCGTCGGTGGCACCGTCGCCGCCGGACTCCTCCCACAGACCGCCCCCTATCAGGTGCTCGCGGGCGGTATAATCGTCGCGGGCTTCGCCATCGCGTGGGCCTGTCTGGGCGTGGATTTCGGCAGGCGGGAGTGACGGTCACCCGCTGCTGTTCGGTTTCTGCACTGTCGGTGGGTGGCCGATCAGCGCCGGCCGTCGGTGAGTCCCGCGTACTCGTCGTCGGTCAGGTCGATTGCCGTCGCCGCGACGTTCTCCTCGAGGTGGGCGACGTTCGAGGTGCCCGGAATCGGGAGGGTCACGTCGGAGTGGCGGAGCAGCCACGCGAGGGCGACCTGATAGGAGGTGGCGTCGTGTGCCCGTGCGACCGACTCGAGGACGTTCCCGAGGGCACCGAGATCGCCGGACACCAGGGGAAACCAGGGAATGAAGCCGACGTCGTAGTCCTCGCAGGCCGCGAGCACGTCCTCGTCGTCGCGGTGGGCGACGCTGTAGCGGTTCTGGACGGTCGCCACCTCGACGTGGTCGCGGGCCAGTTCCAGCTGGTCGACGGTGACGTTCGAGAGGCCGACGTGTTCGACCAGCCCCTCGTCTCGCAGTTCCGCGAACGCGATCACCGACTCCTCGAAGGGAACGTCCGGGTCGGGCCGGTGGAACTGGTAGAGGTCGATGGTGTCGACGCCGAGGCGGTCGCGGCTGACCAGTGCCTGATTGCGGATGTAGTCCGGGCGACCCAGGCGGACCCAGTCGCCGTCCCGGTTTCGCAGCAGGCCCGCTTTCGTCGCGACGACGGCGTCCTCGACGACGCCGGCCTCGCGGATGAGCCGTTCGCTGACACCCGGACCGTACGAATCTGCGGTGTCGATGAAATCGACGCCCAGTTCGACGGCCCGCCGGAGGAGGTCTCGGGCACTGGCCTCGTCCTCGGGCGGGCCGATGATGTCCTCGCCCGTGAGGCGCATCGCACCGAAGCCGAGCCGGTGGACGGTCGTCTCCCCGCCGATGTCGAAGGTGTCGCTTCGGTTCGTGGACATACGCAACCTCTAAGCGCCAGCCCCGAAGGTCACTCGGCAGTCGGACGTGACGCCGCCGTCACCATGATATCCACAGTACGAAGCGACGGTTCGATCCAGTCCGATCCGTCACCGGTTCCGATATGCCACGCCGAACGCCCCGAGAATCCCGACCGCGAGCGTGGCCGCAAAGAGGTACAGCCCGAACTCGACGCCGACCAGCCGGAACACCGCGACGGCGGCGCCGAGCGCCGCGAGCACTCCGCCGGCCAGGACGGTCGTCGCGAGCAGTTCGACGCGCGTCTCCCAGGACACCCACCGGGAATCCGCGGAACCGGCGGCGGTGACGCCGTTCCGGGTTGCGGCCAGGACGTCCGTCTTCGCCGAGGCGTTCGGGGGCACGTGTAGCGGCGTCGACCCGTCCTGGCCGTCCCCAAGTACCGACGCGAAGTACTCGCGCAGTCGGTCCCACGCGTACGCCGTGACGCCGTTCAGTACCACCCCGTACGCGATGCCGAGTGTCAGGACGGCAGTTCCCACCATGCCGCGGCTGGCGAGCACCACCGACGCGACGAGGAA
The DNA here is from genome assembly GCA_018609945.1 of Haloarculaceae archaeon. GTDB lineage: Archaea > Halobacteriota > Halobacteria > Halobacteriales > Haloarculaceae > SW-9-67-25. The sequence continues at coordinate 2,048 of JAHENO010000001.1, forward strand.
GGCCACTCCGAGCGCGCCGTGCCCGACCACGCCGGCGTGGTGCCTGACCGCCTCGATCCGCGTGACCTCGTCCTCGATCGGCGCGGTGATTCCCGCGTCCGTGTCCGATCGACCTTGGGCGTAGCCATTCACGCCCGAATTGTTCGCTGGTGTCATCCGATGTGTACTACAGTGTGAAAATTCACGCCGACAGTACTTTAATATTCAGTAATATTCAATCCGTTTGTCGTCCGTCGGTGAACACTCCGTTCAAGAGTCTCCGGGTCAATCCCCACCCAGCAGCGACCGCAACGACCGCGTGCGCGTCCCGCACTCGTCGCGGAACTCGCAGGGGGCACACTTCGCGTCGTTGTCGACCCGTGGGGGCGGGCCGTCGATGGCGTCGGCGGTCCGGACGGCCTCCCGGTAGGCGGCTTTCCGGCGCGTCGTGAGTGGGACCTCGCGGACGATCCCGTGGGCCGGATACTCGGCGAAGGCCCGCTCGACCGGCGTCTCGCGCTCCCACGAGAGGGCCTTCGCGGCGGCGACCAGCCTGACGCTCTGGGGGTGCCAGACGCCCTGCTCGGGCGGCTCGCCGGCGAACACCAGCGACACAGTCGGTGCCTCCGCGAGCACCTTGTGTGCGACCCCGCGACACTCCCGGCCTGCGAGCAGGACGTCCCGCCCGTCGGGGTCGACGATCCCCCGCCAGTCGCTCTCGGTCAGCCGCGCCTTCGCGCTGCCCAGGCGCGAGCGGAACTGCGTCGGCGTGACCGCGATGGGTACCTCCCGGAGAGTCTCCTCGTCGGCCAGCAGTGACTCGTACCGGAAGGCGAGGTCGCGCCGGCGCGCCACCCGATCGGGCGTCTCCTCGGCCGGTCGGCGCCGCCGGTAGTACAGTTTCCGGGGACAGTAGGCCGCCGTTTCGAGGTCCCTGAACGCGTGCATGGGCTGGCCTGGCCGCGCCTTCGGATATAAAAGTCGGGAGCGGCGGACCGCCTAAAAATCCACGTCAGTTTCGATGTCTTCGGCGGCCTCCTCGAGGCCGTCCTCCTGTGCGTCGGCCGTGAACTGGACCGCGATGTCGGCGTCGGCGAGGGTCTCCTCGAACTCCATCCGGAAGCGGTGACTGACGAGCTGTGCCTCCCGCTGTGCCTCGACGACGCGTCTCGCGCGAGCCACCCGGTCGGGGTCGGCGTCGAGTTCGTCGGCGATCTCGGCGTCGCTTGCGTCGTCGGGCCTGTCACGGACAGTCTCCGGGTCCAGGGCTGGCTCGTTCTCTCGGACGAGGTGGAGGTCCATGCGTGCCGCGAAGACCGCCTCGGGCGAGCACCCGATCGTCTCGGCAATTTCCGCGTCGTCCGCGCCGTCGTAGAAGCGTTTGACGACCGTGGTCAGGGCGTCGTCGTCGAGGTCCGTCCCGAAGTCGAAGCGTTCGCGCATCCGGTCGACGACGTCGGCGAGCCGGTCGTCGACCGAGTCCTCGGGGAGCAACGAGCCCCGTTGCTGGGCCTGGCTCTCGGTGACTGACTCCTCGTCGGCCACCTCCATGAAGATATCCCGCAGCTGTTCCGTTTTCTCCTCCATCGCTCCTTGAGCCACACGTTTCGGACATAAAAAAGTGGTCCTGTCCAGTTCGGCCGTCGTCCATCCCCGGTCCGTCCAGTTTCGCCGGCGAAACAAGGTTTCCCCGGGAGAACTCCCGTCTTTTAGGCCCGGCGGCCGTACGCCGCCCACGATGGTCGAGATCGACATCGAGTACTGCGTGCCGTGTGGGTTCCTGGACACCGCGATCGAGACACAGCACGACCTCCTGACGACCTTCGGGCGGGACCTGGATGGGGTCCGGCTGGTGCCCGGTCACGGCGGCGTCTTCCGGGTCTCGGTCGGCGGCGAGACGGTCTGGGACAGGGACGTCCACGGCGACGGCGTCGAGGCCGACATCCTCGCCGAGGCGGTCGAGTCCCGTCTGGAGAGGACATGACCGAGCTGGCGCCCCTCGCGGGCGGCGTCGAGTGGGACCGCGTCGCCGAGTGGAACGACACCTGGGCGCTGGCGGTCGTGTTCGGTCTCGCGTCCGTGCCGTGGACCTACGGATTCGTCGCGGGCGAGGTCCCGCTGTGGCCCGCGTTCATCGCCTCGGCCACCTACTACGCCGCCGGCGAGGGCGTCCCGGCGCTGGTGCGGGGGTACGCCGCCAACGCCGTCGGCATCGGCTACGCCGCCGCGACGCTCGCGCTGGTCGGCGCCGTCGACGGCGGCCTCCTGGCGCTGAGCCTCGCGGTCGGCGCGTTCATGTTCCTCGCCAGCCTCCACGACTTCCTCCCGCTGCTGTCCTTCACACCGGGTGGCTTCTTCGGCTACGCGACGCTGTTCAGCGTCGACGCGGCGGGCGCGACTGCCTTCGGCGTGCCCGGCCTCGCTGGCGCGACCGTGGCGGCGCTCGCGTCGATGTTCGTCGGCGCACTGATCGGCCTCGGGACCGACCGGCTGAGCGGGCGTCTCGCCTGACTGTGGCCGATGGCCCAGGTCCTAGAGGATGCTCCCGATGGCCGCTGGCGCGTGGAGGGCAAGCGCGGCCAGAAGCGTCTCGAAGACGAGCGTCCCCAGTGCCGAAAGGGCGACGAACGCGCGGGTGTCCATCTCCGAGAGGCCGGCGGGGACGGTCACCAGCCCGCGGACGAACAGCATCGTGTTCGAGGCGGGGACGGCGACCGGTCCCCACCGGTCGAACCAGCCGTCGAACCGGTCGAGGGTGTCCTCGCTGACAGCGATCCATCCCCGCTCGAGGAGGAACGCCCGACCGCCCCGTCTGGCGACCAGAAACAGCACCGTCTGCCCGATGGTCGCGCCGACCACGGCGACGGCGACGATGAGCGCGACGTCCGCGGTGGAGTCCG
>JAHENO010000002.1 GCA_018609945.1 Haloarculaceae archaeon
CGTCGACCGCGGGCTGGCGGTCGACGAGTTCGCGCCGACCCTCTCGTTTTTCTTCAACTCCCACAACTCGATCTTCGAGGAGATCGCGAAGTTCCGGGCCGGCCGGCGCATCTGGGCGCGACAGATGGACGAGTGGTACGACGCGGAGAGCGAGGAAAGTCGGATCATGAAGTTCCACACCCAGACCGCCGGGCAATCCCTGACCGCCCAGCAGCCCCTGAACAACATCGTCCGCGTCACGATCCAGGCGCTGGCGGCCGTCTTCGGGGGCACACAGAGCCTCCACACCAACAGCTACGACGAGGCGCTCGCGCTCCCGAGCGAGGAGGCCGTCCGGATCGCCCTCCGGACCCAGCAGATCATCGCCGAGGAGTCCGGTGCTGCCGACATCGTCGATCCGCTGGGTGGTGCCTTCGCGGTCGAGGCGCTGACTGACGAGTTCGAGGAGAAGACCATGGCCTACCTCGAGGAGGTCAGGGAGATGGGCGAGGGGTCGATGCGACGGGGCGTCCTCGAGGGTATCGAGCAGGGGTACTTCCAGCGCGAAATCCAGGACGCCGCATACGAGTACCAGGAGCGCGTCGAGGCGGGCGAGGAAACCGTCGTCGGGGTCAACGAGTACGTCGTCGAGGAGGACACCGACCCGGACATTCTCACCGTCGACAAGACCGTCCAGCAGCGCCAGCGCGACCGCCTGGCAGAGGTCAAGGCCGACCGCGACGACGCGGCCGTCGAGGCCGCGCTCCGGGACCTCGAGGAGGTCTCCCGGAACGGCGAGAACGTCATGCCGGCGATGATCGAGGCGGTCAAGGCATACGCGACCATGGGCGAGATCATGGCCGTCTTCGAAGACCAGTACGGGACCTACCGCGAGACGGTCAACGTCGCGTGAGCGTGGGCGCTGCAGCGCCAGACACGCCCACAAAGTATTAGTTTCGTATCGGACTTGGACAAGATAATGAGCATCCGAGTGATGGAGCAGGTCGACGAATGGGACAGTCGCCCATTCGAGGGGGGATACGCGGAGTTGCAGACGCTCGCTGACGAGGCGTTTTCGGGGGTAGTCAGGGCCGGCCGGGCCGAACTGTACATGACGAAGGGAACCGTCGTCGGCGTTCGCGGGGGGGAGATCGAGGATTTCGAGGACGCCGACGGCACGGTCTTCGAGGCGCCGTCGCCCGCATTGCCGTTGCTCGCCGTCATGCAAGACCAGGATCAGGACGCCCGCGCGGAGTATTACACCGAGGACACCGGGCTGGCCACGGTCGACAGCAAACTCGCCGACGGTGGCTTCACCGGCTACGTCGAACTCGCGGAGAACGTCCTCAGCGGTGACTACTTCATCGTCTACCACCAGGGGCGGTCGATGAGCGTCGCGTTCGTCGGCCCCGAGAGCCGCGTGAAAACCGACGCGGACGCCCGCGAACGGGCCACCGAGGAGGTCGGCATCTATCGCGTCTATCCGGCCGACATCGACTCGATCGACCTGCCCGACCCGGCGGCGGTACCGGCACCCGACTCGGAGCCCGACTCCGGGTCCGAACCGGAACCCGGGTCCGAGTCCGACTCCGAGTCCGAGGAGCCCGAGACGGCGACGGCGACGGCCGGACCGGTCGGGGAGACGGCAGAGGATGACGAGGGAGCCGGCACCGAGGTTTCCGGGGCGGACGGGGAGACGACCGCCGAAGCCGACGCGGCGGCCGAGACGGACACGGTCGAGGAGGGGTCCGCGGCCGAGACGGCCGGGCCCCGGGAGGCCAGCACCGGATCGGTCGACCGCTCCGCCGACGACGGGGCCGACGAGACCGGTCCCGACGGCGCACGCAGGGGGGAGACCTCCGGGTCCACGCCGTCCGGCTCGACCGGGAGCAGTCCGACGGGATCGGCGGCGTCCCAGTCTCAGTCCCAGCCCCAGTCCCAGTCTCAGCCACAGTCCCGGTCTCAGTCCGGAGCCGGCGGGACATCGACACCGGAGCAGGGTCGCGACCACCTCGAAACCCGGTCGATACCGTCCCTGGATCCCGACCGGACCGAAACCGAGGACCGCGGCCAGGAGGAACCGGGGCCGGGGAGCGCCGATCCGCTCGGAGGGTCCGACGCCGGCGCGGTCGCCGGGACCGGCAGTCGCGGACGCGACCCCGACAGCAGGCCCCCCGTGCAGCGGCGAGACGACCCGGGGCGCCCCGACGAGTCAGCCGAGCAGGGCAGAACGTCTCCCGACCGCTCCGAGGACACCAGGGGAACCGAGCCCGACACGGCGCGCGTCGAGGAACTGGAAGAGACGCTCGCCGACCGCGAGGCGGAAATCGAGCGCCTGGAGGCGGAACTCGAATCGGCCACTGAAGAGCAGGACCGCCTCGAGGAGGAGCTGGCTGCGGTTCGGGCCGAGCGTGACGACCTCGAGGCGGAGGTCGAGCGCCTGGAAGCGGAACTCGACCGCCTCGAAAGCGAGTTCGGGGCCGCCACCGACAGGGACAAGCGCATCGGCTCCCGGGAGGCCCTCGAGGGGACCGACATTTTCGTCAGGTACCGCTCGAAGGGTGATCCGACGCTGAGCGATGCCCACGACTCCGGCGTCCGCCAGGAGGAAGTCGTGGGGAACCTCCGTCTCGAGACACACACGCAGTTCGACGCCGACGCGGTGTCGGTCGGCGGCCAGACCTACGGGGAGTTTCTCGAGAGCCGCGTCGAGTACCAGTTCGTCGAGTGGGTCGCCGAGGAGTTGCTGTTCGAGATCCGCGACACCGGCCACACGGACGCGCTCCGGACTCTCTACGACGCGCTCCCGCAGATCGACCGCGCGGAACTCCGCGGGTCGGTCGACGCCGTTCGCACCGACAACGGCGAGGAGACGCGCACGACCGAGCAGTTCGACGTGGTGTACCGCGACCGGATGGGCGACCCGCTGCTGGTCGCGAACATCAACGACTCCCGCGAGGCCGCGACCGAGTCGATGATGACGGACCTGGTCACTGCCGCCGAGCGGGTCGGCCAGGGCAACGACGGGTTCGCGGCCGCGTTCCTCGTCACGGAGAGCTTCTTCGACCCCGCCGCACTCGAAACCGCGAGCGAGGCTACCCGGAG
>JAHENO010000003.1 GCA_018609945.1 Haloarculaceae archaeon
AGGTCCGTCTGGAGAACGATGTCGATCCCGGCGTCTGTTTGCGGCCCGGCCATCAACAGGGCGGTGACGAACTGCGAGGAGACGTCGCCCGGGATGGCCGCAGACCCGCCGGTCATCGGTCCGCCGACCACCAGCGGCGCCCGACCGTTCCCGCGGGTGCTCTCGGCGCGCCCGCCCAGTTGCTCGATTGCCTGTAGCAGGGGTTTCTGGGGGCGCGAGCGCAGCGACTCGTCGCCGGTGAGGACCGTCAGCCCGGGCGCGAGCCCGGCCGCCGCCGTCACGAGGCGCATCGTCGTCCCGCTGTTCGCACAGTCGACGACGTCCGCCGGTGTCTCGGGATTGCCCGCGAACCCCTCGACTGCGAGGAGATTCCCGTCCTCCCGGTACTCGACGGTCCCGCCGAAGGCTTCGACGGCACGCATCGTCGCCCGCGTGTCAGCACTCACGAGCGGCCCGTGGACCTCGGCACTGTCGGCGTATCCCGCCGCGAGGATCGCCCGGTGGGTGTAGCTCTTCGATGGCGGCGCCTGCACCTCTCCCGCTACCGTCGACCGCGAAACCGTCGCGTCCATGTCCGTCCGATGGTCGGCCCCTCCTTTCACAGTATCGGACCTGCGGTCCGATCACGTCCAATGGCCATGCCGGTCAGTGTAATCGTTACCGTCGCCGCGGAGTCTTCCGATTCTGACGAGCCAGGACGGTTGGAAGGGTTCACACGATATTGACTATAATGAATTATAATTTTATCTTTGAGTAAGTTTAATTCGAAATTCTTAAAATAGTGTGGGTCGAACGTTTACCTGTATGGCAACAAAACAAGCCGAGACGAGTGAGCAGAGCGACGTCGAGTACTACATCCCCGGCATGCCCTCCATGTCGGACGCCCCCGGCCGCGTCGAGCGGCTCTGGAACAAGCTGTTCAGCCGACACCAGCCGATCTACGTTCGCGTCCGCCGGTAGATTCGGGCTTTCTGCGGTCCGACGGTAGTGCCGTGTTCGCGGAGCGATTCAGCTTTCGAGTGTTCGTGTTTTTGTAGCCGTGGCTCCGAACGGAGCCCATGGATCCGGATCTCTCCGCGCTGGACGACCACCTCGACGAGCGGGACGTCGACGGCTACGTGCTCCACAGCGACTCGGACGACGCCGACCAGTACTACCTCTCGGGCTTCGACGCGCCCGATCCGTTCGTGACGCTGTACGACGGCGAGGTCAGACTGCTCTTCGCCCGCAGCCTCGAGTACGGCCGGGCGAGAGCCGAGAGTCGCGCGGCGACTGTCGAGCGCTACGTGGACTTCGACCACGAGGAACTGATCGAGCAGTACGGCCGCCACGAGGCGACCGACCGGGCGATCGCGCGCTTCCTGGCGTCCCACGGGGTCGATTCGGTGGCGGTACCGCCCCGGTTCCCGCTCCGGACCGCCGACGGTCTCCGCGAGCAGGGCGTGTCCGTGACCGCCGACCGGGAGAGCGCCCTGACCGGCGTTCGCGCGACCAAGACCGACGAGGAGATCGAGTACGTGCGGGAGACACAGCGGGCGAACGAGGCGGCGATGGCACGCGCCGAGGAACTGATCGCCGGAGCCTCGGTAGACGGGAAGGATCGGCTCGTCCACGACGGCGACGTGCTGACCAGCGAGCGCGTCAGGGGGGCCATCGAGATGACGCTCCTCCAGCACGGCTGTGCGCTCGACGAGACAATCGTCGCCTGCGGGCGCGACGCCGCGGACCCGCACGACCGCGGAAGCGGGGCCCTGCTGGCCGACGAACCGATCATCGTCGACATCTTCCCGCGCTCGAAAGACAGCAAGTACCACTCCGACATAACCCGGACGTTCCTCCGCGGGACTCCCGGCGACACCCTCCGGGAGTGGTACGACCTGACCGCCGAGGCCAAGGCAGCCGCTTTAGAGGTCCTGGAGCCAGGTACGACCGGCGAGGACGTTCATGGCGCTGCATGTGACGTCTACGAGGACGCCGGGTTGCCGACTCTCCGGAGCGACGAGCGCACCGAGACGGGATTCATCCACAGCACCGGCCACGGCGTCGGCCTCGACGTCCACGAACTCCCGCGAATCTCCACGGGCGGCGGCGAACTGCAACCGGGGCACGTCGTCACGATCGAACCGGGGCTGTACGACCCCGCGGTGGGCGGCGTCCGCATCGAGGACATCGTCGTCGTCACCGAGGACGGCTACGAGAACCTCGTCGACTACCCCGAACGGCTGGTCGTCGACAGGCAGTGAGGCGCGAGTAGCGACCGGAGGTGTTCTCATCCATAGCTATAAATCATGAACTTTATTAGGGGTGGGTGCATCGGGACGAGTACGATGGTCGCAGTACGCGCTGTACGTCCGCTCTGATTCTCCGACAGCGCCGTCTCCGATCCGTCTTCGTCCGACCACCCTGCGACCGACCGACACCCGACCCCGACACCCCACCCACATGAGCACACGACCCCAGCCCCGACCCGACACAGGCCCGACAGAGACCGATAGAACACAGGCGTTGCCCTTCGACACCACCGGTGCCCCGCTCACGTTCTCGCCGGACAACACCGACCCGTGTCCGGAGATGTTTTCGACGAAGTGGACGACAGACGAGCGAACGCCGTGAGGGGTTGCCAGCCAGCGCCCGGCTTGTGACACAACGCCTTTGCCAGCGCGCGGCATCTGTGGGTGCATGACCGAGTACACCACGGTATCGATCCCGAAAGATCTGGCCGACCGGGTCGAGGAAACTATCGAGGGGACCAGTTTCTCGAGTACGAGCGACCTGGTGCGCTTTCTCCTCCGGAGCATCGTCATCAAACACCAGCAGGAGGGACAGCTAACCGAAGCGGAGTTTTCCGAGATTGCCGACCAGTTGCGCGACCTCGGATACCTGGAGTGACCCATCCCGGCTGGACCCGTCGCCGCTGACTGGGTTGGCCGCGTCGCAGTGTTGGCCGCGTTACAGCGCCGGCCGTTCCTCGGGGGGTTCGATATCGAGGATGGTAAACTCCTGGCGGCGGCCGCTCCGGTCGAAGGCAGCCAGCGACTCCTCGGCGTAGGGCGGGACGGCGACGAACACGACCTCGTGGAGGTCGTCGCGCATCGACAGCCTGAGATCTCCCTCGGGGTGCGAGACGAACCGTCCCTGTGTTTGCCCCGCGGGCGTCCCGAGGTCGACCCCGAAGACCGCACTGACCGAACCGCCGGAATCGGGCATGTAGAAGTGGGTGAACACGGGCGTTCCCGCCGCGAGGTCCGCGTCCGGGAGGTCCTCGGACGGCGTCACCGCGATGGGAATGGTCGTCCCGTCGGGATCGCGCTCGCTCGCGAGTCGCAACAGCGACCTGACGAGTCCCCGCGTGACGTAGAGCACACGCACCCTACGGCGGCGACCCCTTTATGTCCCGTGTCTCTGTCAACCCGGGAGGAGCGTTTTCAGGTTCTTCAGGTAGAGGTCCGGAGTGCGTCCGCGGGCACCCGAGAGCGCGTCCCGGAGGGTGTCGGCCGCGTCCTCGTGGATGCCGGCCCCGTGCCCGACGAGGATCCGGTCGGGTTCGAAGCGGGCCAGCGACCGGGGCGGTTTCAGCCGGAGGGCGGGGTGGACCCCGAGGCGCTCGCCGCCGGCGAGGAAGTACTCGGTCGTGCCGACTGCCTCCGGTACGACGAGCACCCCGTCCTCCCGGTTGTAGAGGGCGACTTCGGTCCACGCGAAGTTGTCGACGACCGTCTGGGTCCGGTAGCCCGTGTCCGCGAGTTCGCCCGCGAAGCCCTCGACGGGCGCGTCGATGTCTCCCGCGACGCCGCGCAGCGGTTCCGGTAGGTAGACGGGGACCCCGTGGCGCCGTGCGACCGCCCCGGCATCGCGTTTGTGCCGGTCGAGGAGGACGACCACGCCCGCGACGTCCCCGAATTCCTCGAGGAGGTCGTCGAGTCCCGGGGCGTCGACCGGATCCACGACCCACACCTCGCCGTCGACGGCCAGGGCGTGGCTCGCACGCTGCATGGTTTCCTCGGGGTGTGCGATCCACCCGACGCCGCCCGTGGTCGATTCGTCGCCGGCCTCGAACCGGTCGATTTCCGTCCACTCCGTCGCCGGGCCGGAATCCTTCAGTGGCATGTCACGGGATACGGACCGACCCCTCAAAAGATGCCCACCCAAACGACGGGGGTCGATCCACCCACCGACAGGTCGACGTCCTGCGGTACGGCCGCGCCGCCCGGCGACCCGAGAACATTTGCCCCGGGCGTCCGAAGTGGACGCCATGCTATCGGGGCCACGCTGGCTCGCGCTGGAAGTCAAGTACCTCGACCGCGCGCGCTCCTTCTACGAGGCGTTTCTCGACCTCGCGGTCCGCCGCGAGACCGACACCGAAGCCACCCTGGCCGTCGGCGAGACTGACCTGATCCTGCGGGCGCCGAGCACGGTTCCCCGGGGTGGCCTCCACACGCACTACGCGATGACCGTCCCCGCCGCGGAGTACGACGACTGGTACGACCGCCTCGACGAGCGGTTCGACCTCGTCGAACACCAGTTCGGCGCCGCCCGGTCGCTGTACTTCTACGACACCGAGGGCAACTGCGTCGAACTCGGTGAACGGGCCGACGCCGACGGTCCGGGCGTCTCCGGCGTGTTCGAGGTGGTCTTTGAGGTCGAAAACCTCCAGCGTGCACTCGAATTTTATCGGACCCTCGGGTTCGACGTCGTCGACCGGGGCGAGGGGCGCAACCGGGTCCGGCTGAGTTGCTCGGCGTTCGACATCGAGCTCTGGGAGCCACACCTCGGCC
>JAHENO010000004.1 GCA_018609945.1 Haloarculaceae archaeon
AGCAACACCTTGAACGCGCCGTTCCGCCCGAGCAGGGCGATGACGATGGCAGTAAAGCCGTATCCCGGCGCGAAGTCGGCCCGCATCCGGCCCTGCACGCCGGCGATGTCGCTGAGTCCGGCGAAGGCTGCCAGCGCACCCGCCGCGACGAACACGAGCACGTAGACCTTGTACTTGCTCATCCCGGCCTGCTGTGCGGCCTCGGCGTTCGACCCGACGAACGTGATCTCGAAGCCCAGACGCGTCTTCGTCACGACGACGTACATCAACACGACCATGACCACGGCGAGGAGGAGCCCGGCGTGGACGCCGAGTCCGAACAGGTCGGGGATCGTCGCGGCCGCGGAGAGCTGTTCGGTCTGGGGGAAGTTGCCAGCCCCGCCTTGCATCGGCCCGCGGAGGAGATACTCCTTGAAGTTCAGGGCGACGAACGTCAGCAGCAGCGTCGTGATGATCTCGTTGATGTTCCACCGCGCCCGGAGCCAGCCGGGGACGCCCGCGAAGACGGCCCCGGCGGCGGCGGCAGCCAGGAACATCGCCGGCAGGAGGAGGAACGCTGGCAACGAGAGTGCGACCCCGACCCAGGTGCCGGCGAGCGCACCGATGATCAGCTGTCCCTCCGCACCGATGTTCCAGACCCCGGCCCGGAGGGGGAGATACACTGCGAGCCCGGTCAAGATAAGCGGGGCTGCCTTCTTGCCGACTTCGGTCAGGCCGAACTCGGTGGTGAGCGTCTGGACGAACATCGTCGAGTAGGCAGCGATGGGGCTGACATCCAGAGCCACGAGCGCGATGGCACTCACCGCGAGTGCCCCGACGACCGTGAACACCGGCGTGCCGTAGACCAGCCAGGCAGGGACCTCTTCCCGTGCCTCGATATCGACGCCGACCTGCATCAGGACCCGCCCCCCTGTTCGACGACCGCTTCCGTCTGCGTGGACGGTCCCCCCGGGCCGCCGCCGGTCATCTCCAGGCCGACACGCTCGCGGTCGGCCTCCTCGGGCGTGGTCTCGTAGACGAACTCGCCCTCGTAGATGACGAGCACCCGGTCGCTCAGGTCCATGATCTCGTCCAGGTTTTCCGAGATGAGCAACACGCCGGTCCCCTCGGCGCGCTGGTCGAGGATCGCCTCGCGGATGAACTCGATGGCCCCGACGTCGACGCCCCGCGTCGGCTGATTCGCGATCAGCAGGTCCGGGTTGCGGTAAATCTCGCGGGCCAGAATCAGTTTCTGGAGGTTCCCACCCGAGAGGTCGCCCGCCTCCGTCTCGGCGACGTCCCGGACGCCGCGGACGTCGAACTCTTCGACGAGCGTCTCGGCGTACTCGCGCACTCTGCCGTAGTCGAGGAACTGCCCGCTCCCGAACTGGTCGGTTCTGAACTCCTTCATCGCTGCGTTGTACATGACCGACAGGTCCGCTGCACAGCCGTACCGCAGGCGGTCCTCGGGGACGAACGAGACGTCGTTTTCGACGAACCGCCTGGGTTTCGCTCCCGTCAGGTCGGTCCCCGAGACGACGATCTCTCCCTCGACGAGGTCGCGGAGCCCGGCGGCGACCTCCGCGAGTTCCTTCTGCCCGTTGCCGCTCACGCCGGCGATACCGACGACCTCGCCCGACCGGACCGTGAGGTCGACACCGGAGAGGACCTCGATCTCGCGCTCGTCGGTGGCCGTGAGTCCCCGGGCCCGGAGCACGGGGTCGCCGATTTCGACGGGGTCCTTCTCGAGCTGGAAGAGGACCTCGCGGCCCACCATCATTTCCGCCAGGTCAGCCCGACTCACGTCGGGAGTGTCGACAGTCCCGACGTTCTTTCCCTCCCGGAGGACCGTGACACGGTCGGTGACCGCCTCGACCTCCTTCAGTTTGTGCGTGATGAAGATGACGGAGATTCCTTCCGCGGCGAGCCGTTCGAGCGAGTCGAAGAGGCGTTCGGCCTCGTTTGGCGTCAGCACGGCCGTCGGTTCGTCGAGGATCAGCAGGTCGACGTCACGGTACAGCGCCTTGAGTATCTCCACGCGCTGTTGCTGACCGACATCGAGTTCCCAGATTTTCGCCCCCGGGTCCAGCGAGAAGCCGTACTGGTCCGCGAGGTCCGCAATCTTCTCCTGTGGCACGTCCAGCCCCAGCGAGAACAGTTCCCCGAGGCTGCGGACCAGGCTGTTCGACCGGAGCGAGGCCGGCAGCCAGCTCTCTTCGGCGTCCTCCCGGAAGGCGCCGGCCGGCTCGCGCTCCCCGAGCACGATGTTCTCGGCGACCGTCAGCCGCGGAATCAGCATGAAGTGCTGGTGCACCATTCCGATCCCCGCGTCGATGGCGTCCTGGGGCGAATCCAGATCGAGCCGGGTCCCGTCGAGCCAGATTTCCCCCTGGTCTTCGGAGTAGAGCCCGTACAGGATCTTCATGAGGGTGCTTTTGCCGGCTCCGTTCTCTCCCAGGAGACCGTGGATTTCCCCCCGCCGTACCGAAAAATCGACGTGGTCGTTGGCCACGACGCCGGGAAATTCCTTGTGAATACCCTCCATCCGGAGGAACGGGTCCTCAGTCATGACTGGCAACTACGACATGCACTCCCGAACGCACGCGTATAACCTTTTTCACTATCGCAGTTGTCGCCGTTCGACCCCGCCGGAGAGCGTCGTGTAAAAACGGCCAGCAGGGATGGATTTATACGATACTGGCAGAAATGAGCAAACGGATTACGCCTGACAGGCGGTCACAGGCTTGACAACAATGAAACGAAACATCTCACGACGCGACGTGATTCGGGTGGTCGGTGCCGGAAGCATGATCGGCCTCGCTGGCTGTGGCGGCGACGGCGGCGACGGCGGAGGAAGCGGCGGAAGCGATGGCAGCGATGGCAGCGATGGCAGCGACGGCAGCGACGGCAGTGACGGCGGTGGCTCCGACGGTGGGAGCAGCGATGGCGGCGACGATACTGTCCGGGCAGCCTGGGTGTACGTCTCGGAGGTCGGCGACCTGGGATGGTCGTGGGCCCACGACCAGGGACGACTGGCCGTCGACGAGCAGTTCGACTGGCTGGAGACCGAATTCGTCGAGTCGGTGCCCGGCGACGAGGGCGAGCGAGTCATCCGGAATCTCGCGAACGAGGAGTTCGACATCATCTTCGGGACCACCTTCGAGTACATGGACCCGATGGCGAAGGTGGCCGAGGACTTCCCGGAGACACTGTTCGAACACTGCTCCGGATTCGTCACCAGGGAGAACATGGGGCGGTACTTCGGCCGGATGTACCAGGCGCGGTACATGGCCGGCGTCGCAGCGGGGAGGCTCACCGAAACCAACACCATGGGCTACGTGGCTGCATTCCCCATCCCGGAGGTCGTCCGTGGCATCAACGCCTTCACGCTGGGGGCGGCGTCGGTCAACGAGGACGTCACGACGAAGGTGCGGTGGACGAACACGTGGTTCGACCCGCCGACCGAGCAGGAGGCTGCCAACGCACTCATCGACGAAGGCGTCGACGTGATGGCCCAGCACCAGGACTCCCCTGCTGCGGTCAGGGCCGCGGCGAATGCCGACATCTGGGCGACGGGCTACGACGCCCCGATGGGCGAGTTTGCCGGCGACAACTACATCACCTCGCCCATCTGGAACTGGGAAGTGTTCTACGAGCCCACCGTGCAGTCGGTCAAGGACGGCACCTGGGAGTCGGACGCCTACTGGGAAGGGCTCAACGAGGGCATCGTGGGCCTCTCCGAGTGGGGTCCGGAGGTGCCGAGTGACGTCCAGGACGAGGTTGCGAGTGTCCGCGACGGCATCGCGAGCGGTGACGTCGATGTCTGGGCCGGGACACCATTCGAGGGCGAGAGCGACAAGTTCCTTTTCCAGGAGATGGGCAGTTACGTCGACGAAGTCGAGGGCGAAGTCCCGAACTGACTCGGGCGTCGCGTTTTCCCGCGTTCGGGCCACGGCGCATCTGGCGCACGGGGCCTGTTCCGGCAACTACTTTTGCCTGCCACGAGAGGAACGCATATGGGACAGTCCGATCAGCGAAGCGCGCGATCAGCGACGGCAGACATCCTCGATACTATCGGCGAAACGCCGCTCGTGGAGATCAGCGGCGCCAGCGAAGAGGCCGACGCGACCATCTACGGCAAACTGGAGTTCGTCAACCCATCCGGTAGCATCAAAGACCGCATCTACCGGGAGATGATCACCGCGGCCATCGACCGTGGCGACCTGGAACCCGGGATGGAGATCCTCGAATGCTCGACGGGCAACGCTGGCATCGCCTGCACGTTCGTCGGCACGCGGCTGGGCTACGACGTGACGATCGTCATGCCCGAGGGAATGAGCGAGGAGCGCAAGAAAGTCATCCGCGCGTACGGTGGTGACCTCGTGGAGACGCCCGGCGGCGAGAGCGACGTCGACCTCTCGATGGACCGGGTCGAGGAGATGCTCGACGAGTCGCCGGGCCAGTACTGGTTCCCCAACCAGTTCAGCAATCCGGACAACCCGGTCGCACACGAGAAGACGACCGGCGTCGAGATCATCGACCAGCTCGAGGGCGCCCCGGACGCCTTCATGGCCGGCCAGGGCACGGGCGGCACCGTCACCGGCGTCGGCCGACGTCTGCGCGAGGACGCTCCCGAGACCGCACTGTACGCCCTCGAACCTGCCGAGGCACCACTGCTCTCGTGTCGCCAGTGGGGCACCCACGAGATCGAGGGCATCGGCGACGGGTTCGTCCCCGAAAACCTCGACCCGGAGCTGATGGACGGGGTCGTGGCCGTCGAGAGCGACGCCGCACTCGAACGCTCCCGGGCACTCGCCAGCGAGGAGGGTATCTTCTGTGGCATCTCCAGTGGCGCCAACGTCGAGGGCGCCATCCGCCTGTCCCGGGAGCGA
>JAHENO010000005.1 GCA_018609945.1 Haloarculaceae archaeon
ACGGTGTCGAGCAGCGCCAGCGGGCCGCCCGACCCCGCTGGAGAATCGCCGCCGGCACCGCCGACGCCGCCGACACCGTCGATGTCACCCGTCAGACCGCCCAGATTCTCGCCCGCGGAGAGATCGGGGCCACAGCAACAGTCCGCGGAGGAGCAGGCTTTCGCCTGGCCGGCGGTCGTGTTCGCGAGCAGTTCCATCCAGTCGCGCTCGTCGACCATGCCCGAGACCGACTCCCAGAGGGAGTCGTCGAGAAACGAGGTGAGCGCGACGGGACCCTCCTCGCGGGGGAGCAGGGCGGTCGCCATCTGGCAGTAGGACGAACAGCACGGGACCGGCAGCATGTCGCGGGTGTCGAACCCGCCGAGCTGGTCGGCCAGTCGGCGGGCGACCTCGTCGAGGGGGAACCGCTCGGCGCCGCCGTGGTCGTCGAAGCGCCCGAAGTGGGCGACCGGCTGGAAGTTGATCGACTCGACGACGTCGGCGTTGTCGAGCCCGAACCGAACGACGTCACCGAGTTCGTCGTCGTTGACGCCGGGGACGACCGTCGGGACGAGCACGACCGGCAACCCGGCCTCGCGGCAGGCCTCGATGGCGTCGTGTTTCTCCTCTAAGAGGTCCACCTCGCGCAACTGTTCGTACGTCTCGGCGGTGAGACCGTCGAACTGGAGGTACAGCGCCGCCACGCCGGCGTCGGCGAGACGCCCTGCGTACCCCGATTCGTTGGCGATCCGGACGCCGTTGGTGTTGACCTGGACGTGGTCGAAGCCCATCTCCCCGGCCCGCTCGACGAGTTCGGGCAGGTCGTCACGGACGGTGGGTTCGCCGCCCGAAAACTGGATGGGACGCGTGCCGGCCTCGTCTTTGACCACCTCCAGCAGGGCGACGACGTCTTCGAAGGCGCGCTGTTTGCCGCCCGGCCCCGAGCCAGCAAAGCAATAGGAACACGAGAGGTTGCAGTCCTGGGTGACTTCGACGACCGAGAGGCAGGCGTGGTCGCCGTCGACCGTGAGGTCGCCATCGGCGCCGTAGTCGGGGTCGAGGTCGGCCGCCCACTCCCAGTGATCGAGCGATTCCCACACCTTCCGGCTGGCCGTCCCGTGGTCGGGACAGGTCCGGGCGAGATACACCGAGTCCTTCCGGGCCTCGTACCGGCCGGGAACCCGCTCCAGACAGTCCGGACAGAGGCTCGTCGTCTCCGCCAGCGGTTCCGCGTCGGAGTCCGTACTCATGACCCTGGGGAAGGACGTTCCCGACGTAAAGCTACCCCGGGTGTGTACGCGCGCTGCCAGGTCAAGCGGCCCGGCCGGTATGTGCCGGCGGTGCCAGGCCGGGGAACCCTTTTTTCCCGTCTGGCCTACCCTCGAACATGGCCACGACATCCGTCACCGACGCCGAGACCGAGGAGGCCGGCGGCGCTGACGCCGACACCGACGCGGACGCAGGGGCGGACGCGGACGCCAGCGGGGACACGTCCGGAGCGGGTGTGCGGACAGGGTCGGGTGCAGTCTCGGACCTGACGCCGACCGAGACCGCACAGGAGTTGCTGGTGGCATACAGGACCGATATCGACCCGGACCCCTACCTTGCTACGCTCGCGGAATTCGACGAGTCGGAGTTGCGCCCGCTCCAGCGCGACCGCGAGCGGGCGCTCGCGTTCTGGCTGAACTGCTACAACGCGGGCACCCAGCGCCTGCTCGCCGAGCGACCCGGCCTCTACGAGAGTCCCCTCCGGATGCTCCGCTTTTTCGGTGCTCGCTGTCTCACCGTCGCCGGGACGGGAGTGAGTCTCGACGACATCGAACAGGGCATCCTCCGGGGGCGCTCGAAGTACGGACTCGGGTACCTGCCCCGCCTGCTGCCGGACACCTTCGAGGTGCTCTACCGGCTCGACGACCTCGACCCGCGGATTCACTTCGCCCTGAACTGTGGGGCGGCGAGCTGTCCGGCGATCCGGGCCTACGAGCCCGGGGCCGTCGACGACCAGCTCGACCTGGCGACGCGGGCGTATCTGGACGGGACCGTCGAGTACGCCCCCGAGTCCGGAACGGTGCGGGTACCGCGAGTGTTTCTGTGGTACCGCGGGGATTTCGGCGGCCCCCGGGGTATCCGGCGCTTGCTCCGCGAGTACGAGGTCATCCCCGCCGACGCGACCCCGCGGGTGCGATACCAGTCCTGGGACTGGTCGCGGGCGGGCGCGAAGTTCGTCGAGGGGTAGGCGCTCTTTCCCGTAGTCGATAGCGACCAGGAGGTACCCGTAATTGCGACTCGTGGTACTTCCGACACGACCCCGACCGTGTCGCTGACTGCGAGGACCGCTGGCCCGACACCGGCAGCGAGACGCTTGCCGAAAGCAGTGGGTCTCACCAGTCGTGAGACGACCCGGAGGGTTCCCCACGTGGACGGCCCTCAGCCGAGGACGGGATCCCGAAGCATGATGGACATCTGTTGTTCGGCGACGTACTCGTCGGCGATTTTGAAGTGGGCCTTTCGGATCGCTTCAGTCTCCCAGCCATGCCGCTCCAGGAACCGGACCCCGTCCTGATTTGTCGCCGGCAGACTCTGATACACCTTCTCGTAGCCGTTCGACTCGGCCCACTCGAGTCCGTGCTCCAAGAGGCGACTGCCGATGCCGTGGCCGCGGTACTCCTGCAGGACGCCCATCGTCAACTCCGCGGTGTGCCCCAACTTCGCGAGGTTGGGTGAGCGAAGATGCGCCCAGCCGACCACGTCATCGTCGATAGTCGCGACGAAAAAAATCCGTGACTCGCGGTCGTTGTTCCGGAAGATGACTTCCTCGCTATCCAGCAGGCCCGCGACGCTCCCGGCGGTCAGGTAAGCGTCCTCTTCGGCAACCTCACGCATCACCTTCACGAGTTCTTTGAGGTCGTTCTGCCTGGCCGCCCGGATGGTTACTTCTATCCCGTCGGTCTCGTAGGTTATGTCCTCGCTGTAGTCGAACTTGAGCCGGAAGGTGCCGTCCCGCTCTTCGAGGTACCCCTCCTCGATAAGCATCGCGAGTTTTCGGTCAAGGTCTCCCCGATCCATCGAAAACTCTGCTTCCAACTCGTCGCGCTCTACGGTGCCGTTTCGCTCGATGTACTCGTACAGCCGCTTGCTGTCTTCGGATTCGAGCTTCTGGATCTGTGGAGCCTGCATGGTACTGGGAGTAGGCCGTCGCCATACATAGATATTGTGAATTGATATCACATACCAAACAGCTGCGATATAACAGTGACGCACCCATCGCGAGTGGTACACGGAATACAGAGGGATGACGAGTCTGTGGGATATTCGACCACTTCGTGATACGGTCCCAGCTGTATCCCTCTCCCACTTCCCTGCCGCGATGATACACAGTCGGTCACGCTGCTATTACCCATCCGAGTTATCGGTTGGTTATGTTACGAACGCTTCCTCCCCCTTCCGACCGACCCGATGGTCTCACGGGTGCAGTCGAGTACGAACGTCACAGTCACCCCCGGAATCGATACCGTTCCTGTGGCCTTTCGTCCGGCCAGTGGGACACAGAGCGTGCTTTCAGGTCGAAATACGTCTCGGTCCGCCCTATCGTGCCCTCCTCAGGGTAGGCCAGCGATCACGTCGCGGTATTCGTCCTCGGGGAACGCTTTGAGTGTCTCGGTGGTGACAGCCCCCTCGCTGCCAACACCCAGAGCGAATTGCGCCGCTGTCTCGTCGTCCGGAAACTCTGTGACCGCGACGATATCGTACTGGCCGAACGTGAGGAAGAACTCTTTGAATTCTCCGTTCAGGGAGGCGGCCAGTTCTTTGGCGTCGTCGAGTCGATCGGGACTGTCCTCGATGTTCTGTACGCCCTGTCCGGTGTAACTGGTGAGATGGATATACGTTGGCATCGTGACACCTTGCGCTTTCGCTTGCCTCTCACATCCCACTCGCTACGTGCCACGTCCCGTCAACCAGGCGGGGATGTACTCTCACAAGCCCTCCGAGCCAGGATAATGTTTCGGGGGTTACATGCTTCACGGAGTCTTCACTGATCACGGTGTGAACAGGCACGGTCATGCTGCTGGATACTTTGCAGATCGGTCATGAAGAACAGATGGCTGTTACTGTATCGGTTCGGAAATCGCCTCGAGTTGTTGCAGGCCGGCGAGAAAGTTCCAGGTGGCCCAGGTTTCTGCAATTTGCCCGCCACTGATGCGATGCATGGCGTTTCCGGGGATTTCAATCGTCTCGTGAGTCGGGTCGATCCCCCGGAACTCACCTTCGTGAGTCCCTGTCATCGTCCCCTCGAATGCCACCAGATCGTCCTCGGCGATGATCTCGCCGATGTGGACCTCGCTGTCGGGGAATGCCTCGTGGAGGCGGCGTAGTGCCTCGATGAACGGCTCCGGACCCCGATCATCCACCTGTGCGTCTGGATCGTGTCTGGTGTAGTCGGCCGTGAACAACTCCGCAACCCGGCCGTAATTCTGTTCGTTTGCCTCCCTGATGAACCGTCGTACGATTTCTTTGTTCGTTTTTGTCATTATTCTTATATTCCGCGGATCTTACTCGCTCGGTGATTCGACGACGCCGAGTTGCTGCATCGGCCCATGTCGGTCATAATTGAGCCAGCTCTCCGCGATCTCGTCGTCTCCGGCCCGGAACATGACCATGACCGGTATCTCGACTTCCTGTCCGGTCGGCGGGATGCCCTGGAACTCGCTGTCGTGCGTACCGGTGGCCGTATGCCGGGCTGCGACCAGTTCTCCCTCGGCGAGTATATCTCCCATCGAATAGTCGAGGTCCGGAAACGCCTCGATGAATCCTCACTGATGGTCGACAACGGCATCGATGCCATGGACTTCCTCGTCGTGGTCATGAATCACAATGTCGTCGGCATGCGCTGCTCGGAACGCGTCGGGATCCCGCTCGTTCAGTGCCTCGTAGCCCTGGCGGACGAGTGCCTTGTTGTCTTGTTCTGGCATCGCCATGGTCGTACCTCTCTGGGGTGTACCCTCCACTCCATGTTTCTCGAGACCGGGACTTCGTGTTATCCCGTGCTGTTTTTTACGGTATCTTCAGTGGTCACGATGTAATGCGGTGGACCCCGTGTTGCAGTCATCGAACGCGTAGACAGTAATCACAGTGCACATTCGGTTGTACGCAGGCTGCCAGATGTGCGTTCTCATACTGCCGGCTATAACTTCGTGAGGATATTCGACCACCCGCGGGGTCGAAATTCCTCAGAGGCGTATAGCCGGCAGTATCAGGTACTGGGCTCGATATTCTGGTTCAGTTGGAACAGATTCTCGGGGTCGTACTCGTCTTTGAGCGTGACCAACCGTTCGTACGCCGGGCCGAACGTCGTCCGCATCATCTCGTTGCCCTCCTCGTGGAAGCCTGGGAAGTTCAGGTAGACCGACCCATCGGAGAACTGACGCATGTCGTCGAGACAGTCTCGGACCCACGCGACGTTGGCGTCGTCTGCTTCAGGGTCCTCCCAGTTAGCCTCCACGCCGAGAAGGTACGGCGCGTGGCGGCCGGCAAAGGCGCTCTCCTCGATACCGACGTCCGTAATCGCACCCCCGAGCTGCCAGACGTCGACCGTCGATAACGGCGACGGAGCGTCCCGAGCCCAGTATTCGATGCGGTCGATGGCAGCGTCAGAAAGTCCGTCGAGATACAGCGACTTCCAGTAGTACCGCATTCCGTCGGGATAGTCCTCGTCGAGGAGTTGCTGGAACTCGGTGTAGGGCATCGTCCCACTGAAATCAGCAATCGGATCGGCGAATGCCCGTAGAGGCTTCAGTTCGGACTCTCCCTCGCCGGCAGGCCCGGCGTAACAGCCCATGATGGCGAACTTCTGCCGGTGGACCCACTCGGCAGGGAACATCTCCTCTTCCGGAAGCTCGCCGGCGAACACGAGCGTGCTGATTTCGTTGGGAGCGGTCGCAACAAAGTCCCGGTAGGCTTGCAGCACCTCGGTCAGTCGGTCACCTGGATAGAACACGAGGCAGGTCGCCACCTCCGGACCGACTGGATGAAGGGCGAACTCGAATCCGGTGACGACACCGAAGTTTCCACCGCCCCCGCGCACGCCCCAGAACAGATCCTCGTTCTCGTCGGGACTGGCCGTCAGGTACTTGCCCTCCGCCGTGACCAGGTCAACGGACCGGAGGTTGTCACAACTCAGGCCGTACTTGCAGCGCAGGTGTCCGATTCCACCACCGAGTGTCAACCCGGCGATGCCGGTGTCCGAAACGACGCCGCCGGGTGTCGCGAGTCCGAACGCCTGTGTTTCGTGGTCGAGGTCTGCCCACGTGGCACCGGCCTGGACCCACGCCGTCCGCCCCTCTGGATCGACCCGGACGCCGGTCATCTCCGAGAGGTCGATGACGAGCCCATCATCGCAGACGGCAGTGCCGGCAACGTTGTGCCCGCCGCCACGCACCGCCACGAGAAGGTCGTTCTCGCGGGCGAAATTCACGGCACTGATGACGTCCGCGGTACCCGCACACCGCGCAATGACCCCCGGCCGCTTGTCGATCATCCCGTTCCAGACGGCGCGGGCGTCGTCGTAGTCGGGGTCGTCGGGACGGATTAGCTCTCCGTGGAATCCGGCTTCGAACGGTTCGAACTGTTCGTCGTCGAATGCATACTGTGCCATGTGTTAACGAAAGAGTGCCCGTGTTTTGGCCTCACCTATCATACAGCATTCGACGCCGTGACCGGTGTTTCAGCACGTGAGACGTGTTTCAATCCGTGACAGGAAGAGTTACCATCCATGACACCCTCTCACAAACCAGAGGGATTTCCATGGAGCCCCACAACGACGAACCGGACTCCGGAGACGCGACTCCGCCTCCGGGCTCACCTGTCCTGGAGGCGCTCCTGGAGAACGAACGAAACAGGCAGCATCTCGGCAAGCGACTGAACGCGGCGGGCGACCGCGTCGACACGGATCTGCTCGGCGACATCGTCCGGCACGGGCCAGTACTGGAGGCGCTTCGTCAGGAACCACTCGATCGTGGAGAGATCGAGGAGCGACTCGACGTCTCACGAGCGACGAGCCACAGGTTTACTCAGTGGCTCGACGACCAGGATTTCGTCGAAAAGGTTGACGGCCGGTTTCAGTTGACCGGGCGGGGTGAGGCTGTCGCCGACGAGGTGCTCCGGTTCGAGGCGAACGTGCGAACCGTCCACCGGATGGCGCCACTGCTGGATAGTATCTGTGACGACCACCAAGAGTTCATCGTCGAACCGTTCGTCGACGCGACGGTTACCGTCGCCAGGCCGGACGATCCATACCAGCCTGTCGAGCGGTTTATTTCGCTGGTGGAGGGCTCGGACACCTTCCGCGGATTCAATACGACGCACATGGCACCGCTCGTTCTCGGTGAATTCCACCAGCGCGTGTTCGACGGAACCGACACGGAAATCATCTACCTGCCCCACATCGTCGAGAAACTCTTCGAGACGTATCCGAGACAGGCGACCGAGGCGGTCGAGAGAGGCCACCTGACCCTCAGAACGCGCGACGAACTACCCTACGGACTCGCCATCTTCGACGAGTGTGTAGGAATCGGCGGGTACGACGAGTCGACGGGCATGATGCAGGTGTTTGTCGATACTGAGTCGCCCATCGCACGGGAATGGGCCGAGCGCGTCTACGCGTCGGTCAGAGCTGACTCCGAACCGCTCACTGACGAACGAATCGATTCCATCCACTGAGAGACTGTCGCTGGGTGCGTCATAGGTTGCAGGCGGAGAAGCGGATGCTGCTCTGCTGTGCTCGCCCGCTATCTCTCGGAGGGAGTCTTCTGACATATTCTGTCTGAATCGAGCGAAGCGTGCAAGATACACCGCGCGAATCTTGCATGCACTTGGTGTTGCGGGCGTCGAGATACTGTCGGCTATGAGATACCACATTTCTCCGACACCGAGCCGTCCTTCTCCCCGAGCTTCTGTTGGTGAGGATGGACTGACGGAGAATAACCTGTGACTAACTAAGCGACTATTGTTCGATATCCAAGTGGGAGCAACGGCATCCACGTCACACGCTCCGTCGCTCCCTCCCCCGGTCTGAACATGTTAGCCCGACCAGACTACCTCGGAGTCTGCCCAGAGTGTGAGCCAGCGATTGGTTCAGCCGACGTACGCATCCGGCACGAGAAAGCAGATGGCGCACCCCCTCGGTTCGCAAAGGTGGCTGCTGTGGTGAGGGTATTCATCCTGCGTGACCGATAGCCGACTCTCCTCTGGCCGGGGAGAGCCGTCAGCTCATAATGACTGCTGTAGCTATTTTCCAGGTCGACCGCACGACGTCGGGCGGTCGATCCGGTAACGAACTACAGCAGTCAGTATCAGTGCTCCATCGCTATGCACACCTCATGACCGATCCTCAGACGAATAGCAGTGCCTAGAGAGCGGCCGGAGGCTTTCGTGCTGTTGTGATTGAACGTCGCCACGGTCGTCCAGACGAGACCAGCGGTCGAGCGACAACCCTTTTGAGGGGGCCGCCCGTCCACAGACGACATGGATCGTCGGGAAGGTGTCCCCGCAGATGGCGTCGCCGGGCCAGGATGAGACCGGCCGACGAACGGTATTTCGAGCGCATCGAGGCGGAACTCGACCGCGCGCTCGCGGTGGCCAACGCGGCCCGCGAGCGCGGCGGTGATCCCGAAAGCGCGGTCGAGATTCCGGTCGCGAAGGACATGGCCGACCGCGTCGAGAACATCCTCGGCATCGACGGCGTCGCGGAGCGCGTCCGCGAACTGGAGGGACAGATGTCCCGCGAGGAGGCCGCCCTCGCGCTCGTCGAAGACTTCGTCGCGGGGACAGTGGGCGACTACGACACCCGCGCGGGCAAGATCGAGGGCGCGGTCCGGACCGCGGTGGCGCTGCTGACCGAGGGGGTCGTCGCCGCGCCGATCGAGGGTATCGACCGCGTCGAAGTCCTCGAAAACGACGACGGCACCGAGTTCGTCAACGTCTACTACGCCGGTCCGATCCGCTCGGCGGGCGGGACCGCGCAGGCGCTGTCCGTCCTGGTCGCGGATTACGCCCGCGCGCTGCTCGGTCTGGCGGAGTACAAACCCCGCGACGACGAGGTGGGCCGGTACGCCGAGGAGGTCGCCCTCTACGACGAGGAGACCGGCCTCCAGTACTCGCCATCCGAGACCGAGGCGGAGTTCATCGCCCGGCACATGCCGATCATGCTCGACGGCGAGGCGACCGGCGACGAGGAGGTCTCTGGTTATCGGGACCTGGAACGGGTCGACACCAACGCCTCCCGTGGCGGGATGTGTCTCGTCCTCGCGGAGGGGATCGCCCTGAAAGCCCCCAAGATACAGCGCTACACCCGTGACCTCGACGAGGTCGCCTGGCCCTGGCTCCAGGACCTCATCGACGGGACCTACGGGAACGGGAACCCAGCGGGGGACGACGCCGGGAACGCCAGTGGCACGGCGGACGAAGACGACCCCGAGGACTCGGCAGGGGACGATAGCAGGCAAACGGAAACCGGGACGGGAGAGAGCGAGGGAGAGGGGCCACCCAGACCCGACCCCTCCAAGAAGTATCTCGAGGACCTCATCGCGGGCCGGCCGGTCTTCTCCCACCCGTCGGCGCCGGGGGGCTTTCGCCTGCGGTACGGCCGCGCACGCAACCACGGCCACGCGACCGCCGGCGTCCACCCCGCGACGATGCGTCTCGTCGACGACTTCCTGGCACCCGGCACGCAGATCAAGACCGAGCGCCCGGGGAAGGCAGCGGGCGTCGTCCCCGTCGACACCATCGAGGGGCCGACGGTCCGTCTGGCCAACGGAGAAGTGCGCCGCGTCGACGACGCCGAGGAAGCCCTCGAAATCAGGAACGGCGTCGAGAAGATCCTCGACCTGGGCGAGTACCTCGTGAACTACGGCGAGTTCGTCGAGAACAACCACGACCTGGCGCCCGCCTCGTATACGGTCGAGTGGTGGGTCCAAGAGTTCGCGGCTGCGGGCGGGCCCGCCCAGGCGCTGCGCGACGCCGTCGAGGTCGACCTCGCGGACCCCTCGCCCGCCGAAGCGCTGGAGTGGGCGACCGAGTACGACGCGCCGCTCCACCCCGCGTACACCTACCTCTGGCACGACGTGAGCGTCGACGAGATGTGTGCCCTCGCCGACGCCATCGACGACGCCACCGTCGCGACCGGCGACGGCGCGGTTCCGACCGACCGCGGTGCGGACGGTTCCGACACCGGCGCGGACGGGAACCTCGTCATTCCCGGGAACGAGGGTGTCCGCGAGACGCTGGAAGCGCTGCTCGTCGAGCACACGCAGCCCGCCGACAGGCTGGACGTTCCCGAGTGGCGCCCGCTCGTCCGGACACTCGGCTTCGGGGTCGTCGGAAAGGAGTCGGAGGCAGGAGCAACACCGAGCGGGAACGAGACGGGGGCGCCGCTCTCACGCGAGTGGACGCCAGCGGACCTCTCCGATCGCGCCCGGACGTACGCCGACGGCGAGAACGCCGTCGAGGCAGTCAACGAGGTGGCCCCGTTCGCGGTCCGGGAACGCGCGCCGACCCGCGTCGGCAACCGGATGGGGCGCCCCGAGAAGTCCGAGGAGCGCGAACTCTCGCCCGCGGTCCACACGCTCTTTCCGATCGGCGAAGCCGGCGGCGACCAGCGCGACGTCGCCGCGGCCGCCGACGCCGGCGACGCCGTCGAGGGTACCCGCGGCGAGGTCGAGGTCGAGGTCGGCCGCCGCGAGTGTCGGGACTGTGGCGCCCGCACCTACCGGTCCCGCTGTCCCGAGTGCAACGGCGAGACCGACGCCGTCTACGTCTGCCCGGAGTGTGACCGCGAGGTCGACCCCGACGCGTCCGGCCGGGCGGAGTGTCCGCGCTGCGAGACGCTCGCCTCACAGACGCGCACCGCGACCGTCGACGTCGGCGGCGAGTTCCGCGACGCTCTCGAACGGGTCGGGGAGCGCCCCTCGGCGTTCGACACCCTGAAAGGTGTCAAGGGGCTCTCCTCCGCCGCGAAACTCCCCGAACCGCTGGAGAAGGGCGTCCTGCGGGCGAAACACGACGTCTCGGCGTTCAAGGACGGCACCGTCCGCTACGACATGACCGACCTCCCGGTGACGTCCGTCCGTCCCGAAGAACTCGGCGTCACGGCCGCCGACATGCGCGAACTGGGCTACGAATCGGACATCCACGGCGACCCGCTGGAACACGACGACCAGCTCGTCGAGCTGAAGGTCCAGGACGTCGTCCTCTCGGAAGGCGCCGCCGACCACCTCCTGCGGACCGCCGACTTCGTCGACGACCTGCTCGCGCAGTACTACGAGCTCGACCGCTACTACGAGTTCGAAAACCGCGCCGACCTCGTCGGGGAACTGGTCTTCGGGATGGCGCCACACACCTCCGCGGCCGTCGTCGGACGAGTGGTCGGGTTCACCTCGGCGGCCGTCGGCTACGCGCACCCGTACTTCCACGCGAGCAAGCGGCGGAACTGTGACGGAGATGAGGATTGTGTAATGCTTTTGCTAGACGGCTTGCTGAATTTTAGTATAAAATATTTGCCAAATTCTCGGGGCGGGAGGATGGACGCACCCCTGGTGATGTCCTCGCGGATCGACCCGACGGAGATCGACGACGAGGCCCACAACGTCGACATCATGCGCGAGTACCCCCGGGAGTTCTACGAGGCGACCCGGGAGATGGCGGACCCGGCGGAGGTGGCCGACGCCATGACAATCGCCGAGGAGACGCTGGGGACCGAGCGCGAATACTGCGGCTTCGCGCATACCCACGACACGACGGACATCGCGGCGGGACCGGACCTCTCGGCGTACAAGACCCTGGAGTCGATGGACACGAAGATGGACGCCCAGTTGCACCTCTCGCGGAAACTCCGTGCCGTCGAGGAGTCGGACGTCGCCGAGCGGATCATCGAGTACCACTTCCTGCCGGATCTGCTGGGCAACCTGAAGGCCTTCACCGGCCAGGAGATGCGGTGTCTGGGCTGTGGCGAGAAGTACCGGCGGGCGCCCCTCTCGGGGGAGTGCCGCGAGTGTGGCGGGGACGTGAACCTGACCGTCCACGAGGGCTCGGTCACGAAGTACATGGACACCGCGTTGCGCGTCGCCGAAGAGTTCGGCGCCCGGCCGTACACGAAACAGCGGCTGCGCATCCTGGAAAAGCGGATCGAGCGGCTGTTCGAGGACGACCAGAACAAACAGTCCGGGATCGCCGATTTCATGTGAACCGGCCCGGCGTCCCCGAGACCGGGGAGCCGATCGCTACTCCAGCATCCGCAACCGTGTCGTGGGCTGGCCCTCGAAGCGGGGACCCCGACCGACCTCGTCGAAGCCGACGGCGATAGCGGCGTCCAGGAGTTGCGGTTCGTCCTCGGGCGCGAGCAGTTCGACGGCCATCCCCTCCGTGCGGGCAAAGCGCATCGGTTCCTCGAGGAGGCGCTGGAACGTCGCTGGGTCGCCGTCCATCTGCGTGACGTGGACGGTACCCTCGCGGGCGTCGTAACTGACGAACCCGCGGATCTCGTCGTCCTGCTCGGCGACGCGAACCGTCCGGTCGTGGATGAGGTTCCGCATCACGTCCCTGGGAGTGTCGGTCAGCGACGCCAGCCGTCCGGCGTCAGCCTCCACGGCGTCGCGCACGTCCATACACGGGCTATGGGCGCACGCAAATTAAATGGTCGCTCGCCGGCAGAGAAGTGACACAGGCATCGCCGGGAACTACCTTCGGGTCACCCGGGGGCCGCTCGTCGGCGGGTGGGGAGCGCGCTGTCGGCCGGACGGGCGACCGTCACGAGGTAGAGGCCGCCGAGGAACGGCTCCCGGTCCCGGAGTTCGAGGCCGGTGCCAGCGACCAGCGGGTCCAGACGGCGGGTGAGGTCGGCAAACAGGACCCGCGCCACGGGATTGAGCGCCCGCCGCAGGAGCGACGGCTCGGTTCCCGCGGGAACGAACTTGTCGTAGATGGAGACGCGGCCGTCGGCGTCGAGGACGCGTGCCGTCTCGGCAACGACCTCACCGGGTTCCGGCACCACCGACAGGACCAGGTGCAACAGGACGGCGTCGAAGGCGTCGTCCGAGAACGGCAACGAGCCGGCGTCCCCGACGCGCGCGTCCACGTCCAGCCCCAGCCTCTCGCCCCGGCGTTCGGTTCGTCGCACCATGGCCGGCGCCACGTCGATCGCGGTCACCGTCACCCCGTCGGGGACGTATTCGAGGTCCATCCCCGTCCCACAGCCAACCAGGAGTATCCGGTCGCCCGACTCGAGACCGAGGCGCTCGATGGCCCGCTGTCGACCCCGCTCGAACGGCCGGGCGAACCAGTCGTAGACCGGCGCGTACAGCCGGTAGCGGGTCCGGTTCCACCACTCCGCCACGGTCATACGGCGTCCTCGGGGCTGGCAACCATTCGGTCACGTGCCAGTGCGACGCCGACGAGACCGAGCCACGCGAAACTGGCCGCCTGGAGGACGATGGCCGCCAGGCTCGCGGGCGTCCGCACGTCCGCGAACGTCAGGAGTGCCACGGTCCCCGCGAGGACAGTCAGCGCACCGACGGCGACGCCAAGCCAGGGGAGCACGCGGCCGGCGTGGTCCGTCCGGGCGAGTGCCCACCCCAGGGTCGCGACGCCGCTCCCGACGAGGATGGCGAACGCGAGCATGTGGGCGGTCCCGAAGGGATGGAGGACCGGCGGGGACAGCAGTTCGTGGCTGCCTTGCTGGTACGCGAACACGTCGACGTACGCCCACGATGTCCACTGGAGCGCGTGCAGCACACCGAGGCCGAACAGGCCACTCGCCACGTAGCCGGCCGTGCCGGTCCGCAGGGCAGGGACGCCCCGGACGAGTCGGACCGTCCCGAACGCGACGAGCGCGGTCGCCACGACCCAGACCGCGTGGCTCGCCACCCACGGAACCGGCGTCGAGGCTCCAGGCTGGCCGCTCCGGGTGAGTATTCCGCTCCCGACGAAGAAGGCGGCCGCAGCAGCGAGAAACGGGATTCCCCTGCTGTCAACGACGTCGGTGAGCGTACTGGTCGTCTCGGCAGACCCGGTGACGGCGTCAGTTGCCATGGTGGATCACTTACCTATCCTTGCAGCGGCCGGCCAATCGGTCTACCTGCGGCTGTGCTGGGTGGGTTTAAGCGGAGGTCCGTCTCGGAGCCCGAAACGGAGGACCCGGTTTTATACGCTCCGGCGAGAGATGACGCGACAATGAGAGAAGCGATCGTCAGCATGTCCGACGCCGAACTCGAGGCGATGGGGATGGGCGACGTCGTCTCCTACGTCAGGGACGCGGGCATCCGCGACCTGGAGGAACTCGATTGCCACGGGCAGGGCGGCCTGATGCAACTGGAAGTCGAGTCGGAGCTGGACGGGGGCCGGCTCGCCTCGTTCGAGGCCGTCGAGGAGTGGGAGTTCATCACCGAGCGCGAGGGGGCGTACCTCTACCTCGTGGAGGTGACCGCGCCAGGCCTCTCCGCGGACGTCACCGGCCCCGCCGAGGACCTCGTGGGGACCTGCGACCCGACGATGACCGACCACGGTGCGAGGGTCGAACTCGTCGGTGAGCAGGGGGCGATCAGCGAGATGCTGCAAGAGTACGAGGCAGCGGGCGTCTCGCTGGAACTCGACAGACTCGGGGATTACGAGGGGACGGAGCGCGCGCTGGACTCGCTCACGGAACGGCAACGGGAGGTCCTCGAGGTCGCCTACGACATGGGCTTTTACGACGTCCCCCGGACAGTCTCGACAGACGACATCGCGGCCGAACTGGACCTCGACTCCTCGACGGTCGCCGAACACCTCCAGCGAGCCGAGCGGAACCTGCTGAGCCAGCAACTCCCCGTGGAGTAGCGGCCGGTGTGGGACGCCCCAAAACGAAAGCAGTTATCCACACCGACCACGAAGCGAGGGGACATGATTCACACACGCACCTGTCGACACCGACGCCGCCGGGTGGTTGGATGCGCCTAGTCGTCAAGTTCGGCGGGACGAGCGTCGCCAACGGCGACCGGATGAGCCGCGCGGCCGACTCGGTCGCGGCGGCCGTCGAGGCCGGCCACGAGGTCGCCGTGGTGGTCTCGGCGATGGGGCCGACCACCGACTACCTGCTCCGGGAGATGAAGTTCGAGGCCAGCGAGGCCGACCGCGCCGAGATCGTCTCGATGGGCGAGCGCACGTCCGTCCGGATGTTCAAGGGCGCCCTCGAGGCGCGGGGCATCGACGCCCAGTTCCTCGAACCCGGCCGCCCGGAGTGGCCGATCATCACCGACGAGTACGGCGAGGTCGACGTCGCGGAGACGCGTCGGCGAGCACAGGAGTGTGCCGAACAGATGGCGGCGGGCGTGGTGCCCGTCATCACCGGCTTCCTGGCCGAGGACCACGAGGGCACGATCACGACGCTGGGCCGCGGGGGCAGCGACACCACCGCGGTCATGCTGGGCAACTACATGGAGGCCGACCAGGTGGTCATCGTCACGGACGTCGAGGGCGTGATGACCGGCGACCCGAACGTCGTCGAGGGGGCACGGAACGTCGGCGAGATCACGGTCGACGAACTCCGGAACCTCTCCTTTCGCGGCGCGGAGGTGGTGGCGCCGTCGGCGCTCACCTACAAGACCGGGGACCTCTCGGTCCGGGTCGTCCACTACCAGCACGAGGACCTCCTGACCGGCGGGACCTCCATCGAGGGCGAATTCGAGAACCTGATCGCCCTCCACGAGCGGGAACTCGTCTGTCTGACCGCCGCCGGCCGCGCCATCCGCAACCAGCCCGGCATCCTCGCGAAGCTCTCGACCGCGCTGGCCGACGAGGGGATCAACGTCGAGACCGTCTCCTCGGGGATGGACTCGATCTCCTTCTACGTCGACGCCTCCCGTGCCGAGGAGGCCGAGGCGCTGCTCCACGAGGAGGTCGTCGACGACGAGGCCCTCTCCTCGATCACCCTGGAGGAGGGCATCGGCGTCATCCGCGTCACCGGCGGTGACCTCACCAGCCAGCGCGACGCGGTCAAGCAGGTCATCGACCCCCTCGCAGAGGCACACATCTACGTCAACGACGTCATCACGAGCGCCACATCCGTCTCGGTGTTCGTCCCCTGGGAGGACCGCGAGGGGGCCCTCGAACGCATCCAGGACGTCTTCTGATACTGCCGGCTATA
>JAHENO010000006.1 GCA_018609945.1 Haloarculaceae archaeon
GACCGAGGGCTGGCCGGCGCCCTCCCTCGACCTCGACCGGCCGCGCTGGCGGACCACCGGCCGGGCGCTCGCCGCCGTCCTCCTGGTTTCGACGTCGCTGTACGCCGGGTTCGCGCTCCCGGCACACGTCGACGACGGGAGCCCGACTGCCGACACTTTCGGGCCGACGCTGGACGCGACGGCCTACATCGAGGCGGAGGGCGTCGCGGAAAGGCACGGCGTCGACTACCGGCAGGAGGCACCGGCCATCCGCTGGCTGGAGGCCCACGAGGGCCGGCCGACCGTCGTCACGGCAGCGCCGGGCGGGTACTGGTGGCGGCCGGCCGAGGGCGACGGGTCGAGCGCGGCTGCGTCGCTGACTGGCGTGCCGACCGTGCTGGGGTGGATCCACGAGCGTCAGTATCGCGGTCCCGAGCCGTACGAACGGCGCCTGCGCCACGTCGAGACCATCTACAGCGGGTCGCCGGCCGAACAGCGGGCGCTGCTGGCACAGTACGAGATCGATTACGTCTACGTCGGGCCGGCCGAACGCGCAAACTACGAGGTCACGGTCGAGGACCTGGACGCGGTCGAGCCGGCAAAAGAGTGGGAACACGTGACCGTCTACGAGGTCGACCAGTCGGCGCTCTAGCCCCTGGCCTGGTGGACGGTGACGGCCTCGGCGTCGACGGCCACGACGTCGAGGTGGTTGGAGATGAAGCGGCGGCGCTCGAAGTCGTCGCGCTCGTCCTCGGAGCCGACCGTACACCAGAGCTGTGGCCGGTCGGGACCGTGCCAGTCCCCGTTGCGGTTGATGCCGAAACAGACGTACTCCTCGCCGTCGACTTCGATGACGGCTCCCTTCCGGATGCCCGGGTCCCCGCGGATGATGAGCTTCTTCATGCGAGCGCCTTCGCCCGAACCGCACTTATGGACTTCGAACCCCGGCGCGTCCGGACACTCTGCTTCCCTGTCGAGTTCCCGGCCCTGCCTGGTCCTTCCGGCCCCGCCTGGACACGTGTGGGATTCCAGCTCCAGTCCGGGCCCACGAGGGAAATAGATAGATTTAATACCATCCGTGTCAATAGGTACCAATCCCCACTGAGGAGGTGGGCGCACACGGGCGTCCCGTGCCGGATCGGCGACAGCCGAAACGGCGCGGGATGGGGGCCAGCGCCGACGCACCCACACGGGTGAAAAGGCTCAGGTCCCGAAGGAGAACCGAACCGGCCCGGTGCGTCGCCGCCGCGGCGGCGGCGGAGCAAGGCCAAGTACCGGACCACGCGCAAGCGGGGTTCGCGAACACGGCGGCACGCCGGGGAGACCCCGGCTGAAGCCAGCCTGCACCGGCAACGTCGGTGAAAGCCCGACTACCGCCGGTCGAGGGCGCCGGTCGAGACCTCACGGTCGAAGACCCCCCGTCCGCCGACGCCGGCAAGACCCGGTGGGACCCCGGGGAAAGCCAGGCGAGCTGGCAAGCGGCGGTGGGAACCCGTCGAAAGCCGTCACCGGCCGTGTGGGCCGGGGACAACGTCTCCCGCCCGGTGCATCACCCGCCTTCTCGGTGGGACATTCACATTCATCCCGTCTTACGTTTCGACCAGCAGCAGCGCCGCCGGTCCCGCGCCGGTCGGTCGGCGGGTCGACATCACCCGAGTGACCCGGCGACTTCGAAGACGACGAAGAGGTAGTACAGCGAGATGACGATCAGGACGAGCCCGGTGACGACGTTGATAGCGCGCCGGTTCCCGGTCAGGACGCCCAGCACGCGGTCGCGCCAGGGCTCGGAGACCAAGGCGAACGCGAGCAGCGGGCTCGCCATCCCGACACCGAAGGCGCCGAAGTTCGCGATACTGGAGACGGGGTCCGAGAACAGGAACGCCCGGGCGAAGAACACCGAGATGAACCCCGGATTGCACGGCAGGACGATGGCGCCGAAGAAGGCGCCGTAGAGTAACGCCGACAGCGACGGGAACCGCGTCTGTGGGGGTTCGACAGTCGGGAGCCGAGACTGCGGGTGGAGGTCGGCGACGAGCACGACCCCGAAGACGGCGAGCACTGCGAACGCGGGGGGCGAGACCAGTTCGACGACCGACGTCAGTGACGTCTCCAGCAGCGTCGTAAACACGATACCCACAGCAGCCATGAAGGCGATGACGCCGAGCGCCACGAGCACGCCCAGCACGGCGATGGGCGGGGCATCCTCGTCCTGGTTCGAGAGGAAGGCCAGGAACGCCGGATACAGTGGGATGACACACACCGCCGACAGCGGCGTCGCCAACCCCAGCCCGAACGAGGTCGCGATTTCGGCGGCGGTCATTCAGCACTCGCCCGCCGCGTTCATGATCTCCTCGGGCGTGTTGATCGTTCCTGACATGAACGTCGCGGTGCCGTCCTGGCAGGCGACGATGACGGGGGTGCTCGGGGCGTTGGTCACGGCCGTCCCGAACTCGTCGACGAGCGACTGGGTCATCTCCGCCGGGGCGACCGCGTAGCGCCAGTCGAACCCGTTTTCCTCGGCGTGTTCGCGAACCTTCTCGGCGTCCTCGTTGGGATCCGTGTTGAGGCTGACCACCGCTACGGAGTCGTCCAGTTCCGCCAGCTGTCGCTGCTGCCGGTCGCACTTTGGACACCACACCGCGAACGACTCCAGCACGACCGGTCTCTCGAAGCTATCGACCGTGAACGTCTCGCCGCTCCGAACGTCGGTCAGTTCCGTCGTCCGCCAGGAAGTCCCCGCCGAGCCATCGTCCATCGATTCGCCGTTGCCGTCCGTGCCGTCCGACTCCGGCGTTCCATCCGTCGACTCGTCCTCGTCCGAGCCGCCGCCGGACCCTTCACCGCCACCGCCGCTGGCACATCCCGCCAGCAGTCCGAGGCCAACCGCGCCGGTCGCCGCCAGGAGCCGCCGTCTCGTCGTGTGAGCCGTTCGTTTTGGGGAATCGCTGTTGCCGTCCATACCCGATTCGGGGAGACATGACTACAAATAGATTGTTCAAACTCCGTTCAAATTCTCCTCGGATTCCAGGGCCAACGACCGCTACCCGTCGCGGAGGAACGCCACCACGTCCCCGGGGTCGGCGTTGAGGCCGCCACCCTGCGCGACCGTCGGGCTGCCCCCACCGCCGCCGCCGAACTCGGCGGTCACCGCCTCGACCACGTCGCCCGCGTCGACAGACCCGTCGGTCGCCACGGCGACGTAGGAGCCGTTCTCGCCGACCAGCGCGACGACGTCCGCGGCGTCGCCGGCGAGTTCCCCCGCGAAATCGGCGAGGGCGTTCGCGTCGTCGGTCGGGACGCTCCCGGCGAGCCACTCGCGGCCGTCCCGGGTGACCGTCGCCCCCCGGAGTTCGGCCAGCCGCGCCTCGACGACCTGCTCCCGGAGGTCCTCGACTTGCTCGGCGAGCCGGTCCCGTTCCTCGACCAGGCGCGCGGCCGCCTCGTCGAGTTCAAGCGGTCCGGTATCGAGCGTTCCCGCCGCTGTGCGCGCGGCGCTCGCCTCCGCCGCGCGGCGGTCGATACCCGAGGGGCCGACGGCGAACTCGACGCGGGTGAGCCCCTCGCCGGGATTCGACCGCTCCAGCACCGTCACGGGGCCGATCTCGCGGGTGTTGCGGACGTGCGTGCCGCCACAGGCCGCGTCGTCCCAGCCGTCGATGGTGACCACGCGGACCGTCTCGTCCGCGACACCCTCCTCGGTCTTGGCGTTGAACGCAACCTCCTCGCGGGAGAGCGCCTCCTCGCAGGGCAGTTCCTCCCAGGTCACCTCGCGGGACTCCCAGACGACGCGGTTGACCAGCCGTTCGAGTTCTACCAGCGTCCCGTCGTCGATGTCGGTCGGCGTGGCGAAATCGACCCGGACCTTCTCCTCGTCGATGTCGAACCC
>JAHENO010000007.1 GCA_018609945.1 Haloarculaceae archaeon
CGTCACCACGGCCCGCTCGCCCGCGACGGCGAGTTCGGCCTCGGCCTTGCCGCTGTACAGTTCCCGCGTGACAGTCAGCCCGTCGCTCGCGTCGAGGTCGACGGCGTCGGTCACGAGCGGCCAGCCCAGCCGCTCGGCGAGTGCGGGCACGTAGTCGAGGCCGTTGACCGAGTTCGGTGCCAGCACGTAGGTGGGGTCGACCGCCTCGACCAGCGCCTCGGCGGCCTGGACGGAGACGTCGTGGTTGAACTCCTCGCCGTGGTCGACGGTGTGGACGGCGTCGACACCCTCGCGGTTCAGTCGCTCGGCGAACGTCTCGACGTCGCCGCTCACGACCGCGGCGTGCAACTCGCCACCAGTCTCGTCGGCGAGGTGGCGGCCGGCCGTGAGGAGTTCGAGGCTGACGTCGCGCAACGCGCCGCGACGGTGCTCCGCGATCGCGAGGACTGTCATGCCTCCACCCCCTTCTCGCGCAGCAGGTCGGCGAGCTCGCCGGCGGTCTCGTCGGCGTCACCCTCGAACAGTGTCACGTCGCTCTCGGTTTCGGGTTCGTACAGCGACGCGACCGACAGCGACGACACGAGGTCCCCGGCCGACAGCCCCAACTCCGAGGGCGACGCCGCCTCGAGCGGCTTGCTCTGGGCCTGTCGGATACCCCTGAGGCTCGCATACCGGGGTTCGTTGATGCCCGTCTGGATGGTGAAGACGGCGGGGAGTTCGACGTCTGTCAGCTCCTCGACGCCGCCCTCGAGTTCGCGGTGGACGCTCGCGACGCCCGCCTCGCGGTCGATGTCGAGGTCGTTGACGACGGCGGCCCACGCGAAGCCCAGTTGCTGGGCGAGCGCGACGCCGGTCGCGCCGAAGGCGTCGTCGCCGGTCTGGACGCCCGAGAGCACCAGGTCGGGCTCCTCCTCGCGGGCGACGGCCGCGAGCAGGCGCGCCTTCGTGACCGGGTCGAGCACCTCGCCGGCGAGGGCGTCGGCCCAGACTCTGACCGCGCGGTCGGCCCCCTTCGCGAGGGCCTGCCTGACGGTCTCCTCGACGCGCTCGGGACCGATCGTCGCCGTCACGACATCCACGTCGTCGTGTTGTTCGCTCAGCTGGACCGCCTCCTCGAGCGCGTAGTCGTCCCACTCGTTGAGGTCGTAGCTGAGATACCGGTCGTCGACCCGAGTGCCGTCGATCTCGAAGTCGTCGTCGACGGTGACTTCCTCGGCGACAGTGACCAGGACTTTCATACGCCGGAGGCTTCCGCCCGCGAGGCTGAAAGCGTTTCCCTACTCTTCGAATTCGGCGACGTCCTCGTCGGGGAAGGAGATGAGGTTCTCCCGCCCGATGCGGAGCTTGTCGATCCGTCCCTCCTCCTCCATCGAGGAGAGCAACTGCGAGACCTTGGCGTTCGACCAGCCGGTCTCCTTGACGATGGTGGCCTGTTTCATCCGCCCGCCGTTCTGATCGAGCAACCGCTCGACGCGCTCCTCGTCGCTGAGGAGTGCCTCGTCGATCCCCTCCTCGCCGCCGTCGCTCTCGCCTGCGGCCGTCTCCGTCTCCGTCTCCGCGTCCGCTGGTGTGTCGGATGCGGCCCCGCTGGCCCCGGTCGCCCCTCCTGAATCGGCGGACAGGTCCCCACCGGGTTCCTCACCGTCGCCCCCGGGCGACCCCGGCGGCAGGTCGAGGCCGTCCCGGCTCCGGACGAGCAGATACGCCACCACGGCGCCGCCCCCGAGACCGAGCGCGAACACCAGCGGCCAGGGGACGGACTGCCCCGGGGACCCCGGAGTCGGGGTCGGCGTGACGGCGGCCTGGCCGGTGAACTCGGCCTGCAGGTCCGCCGCCTCGAACGTCTCGGGGCCCGTCCATTCGAGCACCGACCGGTTATTGCGCTGCTGGGGTGCCGTCGAGGCCGCCGCGACGCCGTACCCCTCCGGGGCCCGCACGACGAGCGTGTCGCCGGCGTCGAGGCCCGGCAACCAGGTCTCGCCGTCGGGTCCGGTTTCGAGGACGTCGTCGACGTGGAGCCGGTCGCCGTCAGTGCGGGCGAAGTTGGTCCACGTGAACGCGACCGTCAGCCGGCCGGTGTCGTTGCCGACGGTCGCGTTGCGCTCGACGTCGACGATCGACATCTCGCGGTCGGTCATCTCGTCGGCGTCGGCGCTGGCCCGGCGGAACGCCTGGAGGCCCAGCGCCGACGTCTCACCGTCTTCGAAGGACCGTGCCAGGTCCTCGAAGGCAGCCCGGTCAGCCTCGGTGGTGAGGTTGAACGTCGTCGAGACGCGCCACCGGGCGTTCCCGTTCGACCGGAGGTCGACGACCATCGTCACCGGCGGGTCGCCGTTCTCGCTGGAGAGCTGTGGCTGTGGTTGCGGTTGTGACTGCAACTGGGGCTGTGGTTGTGGGTGTGTAACGCCGTGACCGGCGGCCGCGTTCCCGGCCAGGGCGACGCCGAGGAGGACAAGCAGGGGAAGGATCAGGGCGACGCGGGACCCCGCGGACATACCTTGCTCTGCTATCGCCGTGGGCAAAACGCTTTCCATCCCGGAATAAAACGTTATACGGCCGGATAAACAGTCTCGGCGCCGTTCAGCCGTTGTAAGCTAGCCGGTGGAATGGTGTCCTTTTTGTAGTGGGCGCGACATGGCAACGAACATGCGCCGGAAGTCAACGCTTGTCGCCCTCGCCCTCCTCGCGGCCCTCGCGGTCGGGACCGGCGCCGCGGGCGCGGTCGCGCCCGACGTCGACGCCAGGACGGTCGACGACGGATTCCGGGAGATAAGTGATGTCCAGAACACGACGAACTACCTCTCGCCGGCGACGACCGACCGGGCGTCGTACGTCCGCGGAGACGTCGACGTGGCGGCCGCCGCAGGCGCGAGCGCGCAACGGTTGCAGGCCGACCACGAGCGTCGCGCCTTCGACGTCCAGTTCGAGTCGGGAACAGACCGGGTCGGCCTCGTCAGGGAGACGGCCGACAGCCTGGAGACACGCCTGGCCCGACTCGACGCCAGACACGCGGCACTTCTCGCGGCCTACAGCAACGGGACGCTCTCCGCGGAGACGACCATGCGGCGCCTCGTGCAACTGTCTGTCGAGGCGGAAACCACCCGCAACCACCTCGAACACGTCTCCAGCCGCGTCGAGGACGCCTCCGACGAGGCGGTGCCGGTTTCCCTCGAACGGCGGCTGGTTGACCTCCAGACCGTTCTCGTCGCGCTGCCGAACCCGGTGACAGACCGGGTCGAGGCGGGACTGGCCGGCGAACGCAACGCCACCGTGGTCTACGCCGGCGGTGACAGCGAGGGGATCGTGCTGGCGACGGTCGACGACGGCGATTTCGTCCGGACGGCCACCGTCCGCGACGAGTACGCCCCCGACCAGCCCGACCAGTTCGAGATGGCCGAGGAACGGAACGTCATCCTCGCGCTCCAGCGGGGCGGCGAACTGTACCCCTGGGCCTACGAGAACGACATCGGGGGTCCACAGATCCGCGGGTTCGGCGACACCGGCGTCTACCTCATCAGAGTCGACTACGCCCATGGGACGCTCCAGACGTACATTTCGGGCGGGACGACGAACGCGTTCCACGAGATTCAGACACAGGACCCCGGTGGAGTCCCGATCTCCGATACGACCGTTCGGGCCACGGACTCGCTGAACGTGACCGTCGAGACGACGACCGACTCGGGCCCGATGCGGGTGTCGGTCATCCAGCCCTCGTCCGGGGCGCCGCTGGACGGCACCGTCAGGATCGACGGGGACGTCGCCGGCCGAACCGGCGAGGACGGCACGCTCTGGACCGTCCAGCCAGCCGGGCAGTTCCGCGTGAACGTCACCGAGGGCCCCAACAGCGCCGAGGTCACCGTCTCGTAGCCCCCGAGTTCAAGTGGGATGGCGCGACCAGCCCCGGCCGTGACTCGCGCGGTCTCCTCGGTCGTCGGCATCGTCTTGCTCGTGGGCGTGACGGTCCTCGTGGCGGCGACCGTCGGGACAGTCGCGACCGTCGACCCCGGCGGGACGGTGCCCGTCGCCCACCTGACGCTATCGGCCGACGCGGAGAGCGACCGCGTCGCGCTGACACACGAAGGGGGTGCGACGCTGGACGTCACCTCGCTGTCGGTGACCGTCTCCGTCGACGGGGCGGCCCTCGACCACCAGCCACCGGTTCCGTTCTTCGCCGCGACCGGGTTCGAGAGCGGGCCGACCGGTCCCTTCAACGTCGCGAGCGACGACAACTGGTCGGCCGGCGAGACCGCGGGGTTCCGGCTGGCGTCCACGAACGACCCACAACTCCCGGCGGGCGCGCGTGTCGAGGTGATCGTCGCGACGGAACGGGGGGTGATCGCGCGCCTCGAAACGACGGCGACCTGATAATGACTGCTGTAGTTCATTACCGGATCGACCGCACGACGCCGTGCGGTCGACCTGGAAAATAGCTACAGCAGTTATTATGAGGCACCCCAGCCGGCTACTCGGGGACCGCAGCGAGCGTCGTAATCGCTCTCGGGCTTCCCGGACGGGCCTGCTGGATGTGGTGTTCGAACGTCTCGAAGCCCGCCTGCGTGAACATCCGGTCGGCCTCCCCTTCGTCGTAAAAGAGCATGATAGCGTCGGCGACTTTCTGGAAGATGGTCCGGTCGGGATAGTCGGGACCGACGACGAGCACCTGCCCGCCGGGTCGGGCGACGCGGCGGAACTCCCGGAGCGTTGCGACCGGGTCGGGCCAGTACTCGATCGAGCCCGACGACCACACCACATCGAAGGCGTCGTCGGCAAAGGGGAGCCGTTCGGCGTCGCCGAGGTAGAAGCGGACGGGCCCGCGCTTGCCGAACTTCTCGAACGCGCGGGACAGCTGGTGGGGGCTCTGGTCGAGCCCGTGGACGTGCTCGGTCTCCTGGACGAGTCGTTCGGTCGCGAAGCCGGTGCCACAGCCGACGTCGAGCACGCGGTCTCCCGGGTCGATATCGAGCATCCCGACCGCCTC
This sequence comes from Haloarculaceae archaeon, assembly GCA_018609945.1. Lineage (GTDB taxonomy): Archaea > Halobacteriota > Halobacteria > Halobacteriales > Haloarculaceae > SW-9-67-25. Next base: position 4,979 of record JAHENO010000007.1, read on the forward strand.
GTCGCGCATCTCCTCGTTCCAGATGAAGGGGTTGATGCGGTCGTAGACCGTCGAGAGATACTTGTAGAAGACGCGTGCGCGTGCTTTGTCCTCGAGAACGCCCATTGTCGGCCGTTAGGTTCACGGGCGCATAATACCACGGATTCCGGACCGATCCGCGGCGCAGGGACCGTGGGCCGCTTTCGCAACTACCAAATAGGCACTCGTGGTAGATTGGCGTGATTGAGCGATGCCCGACACACAGGTACTCGAGCGCATCAAGGAGGCCGAGCGCGAGGCCGACGAAATCGTCGCCGAGTCCCGCGAGGAGGCCGACGAAATCGTCGCCGAAGCCCGCGAGGAGGCCGAGGAGATTCGCGAGGCGGCCCGCGAGGAGGCCGACGAGGTCGCCAGCGACCGCCTCGCGGTCGCCCGGGAGGAAATCGACGAGGAACGCGAGCGCATCCTCGAGGAGGGCCACGAGGAGCGCGAGAAACTCGTCTCGGGGGCCGAGGAACGCACCGACGAGGTAACCGACTACGTCGTCGACCTCTTCGAGGAGGCGGTACATGCTCAGACCTGAGCGGATGAGCCGGGTTTCGGTGACCGGCTCGAAACCCGTGATGGACGACGTCATCGAGGTCGTCCACGACCTGGGCCTGTTGCACATCACCGAGTACGACGGGGCCTGGGAGGGGTTCGAGCCCGGCGATCCCATGGAGGGGGCCGACGCGGCGTCGGGCAAGCTGGTCACCGTCCGCGCGCTGAAATCGACACTGGACGTCACCGGCGAGGAGGTCAGCCCCACGAACCGGGTCGTCACCGACGAGGCCCTCGAGGAGGAACTCGAGGCGGTGCGGGCGGACGTCAACGAACTCGACGACCGCCGCGACGAGTTGCGGGACGAACTCCGGGACGTCGAGGAGCGAATCGACCTGATGGAGCCGTTCGTCGCGCTGGGTATCGACCTGGACCTGCTCTCGGGCTACGATTCCCTGGCGGTCCGGGTCGGCGAGGGCGAGGCCGACACGGTCGAGCGGGCACTCGCCGAGAGCGACGTCGAGGCCTACGAGACCTACACCGCCGGGGATATCGTCGCCGTCTTCGCCTACGCCGACGACGAGACGCTCGCGGACGTCCTGGTCGACGCCACGTTCACCGCAATCGAAATCCCCGACGGCGAGGGCGACCCCGAAGCGTATCTCGAGGAGTTGCGCCACCGCAGACAGCAACTCGACTCGAAGCTCTCGACCGTCGAGGACGAGATGCAGGACCTCAAACTCGAGGTCGGCGGGTTCCTGCTGGCTGCCGAGGAGGAACTCACCATCGACGTCCAGAAGCGCGAGGCACCGCTGGCCTTCGCCACGACGGCGAACGCGTTCATCGCCGAGGGGTGGATCCCGACGGCACGCTACGACGAGTTCGAGCGCGCCGTCACCGACGCCGTGGGCGACCACGTCGAGATCGACGAACTCGAACGGGCCGACTACGACGAGGACGGCCACCCCGTCGACCGCGAGGAGGTCCACGGTGGCGAGGAACGCGGTCCGGAGGACGACGCAGGCGGCGTCGGGCAGCCGACGGCCACCAACGGCCGGGGCGAGGTCGCCGACGCGAGCGCGGACGGCGACGACGAGCGGGCCCGGACCGACGGCGGCACGGTCACGATGGGGGGCGACGAACCGCCGGTCATCCAGAACAACCCCGCGATAAGCAAGCCCTTCGAGATGCTCGTCGGGGTGATCAACCGGCCCAAGTACACCGAGTTCGACCCGACGCTGATCTTGCTTTTGACGTTCCCGGCGATGTTCGGGTTCATGATCGGCGACGTCGCGTACGGGCTCCTGTACGTCCTCATCGGCTGGGCGCTGTACACGAAGGTGGACAGTTCCGGCTGGCAGGCGCTTGGCGGCCTCTCGATCTGGTCGGGCGTGTTCACCATCTTCTTCGGATTGCTCTACGGGGAGTTCTTCGGGTTACACTTCATCACGTCGATCCTCTGGGAGGGTGTCGTCGGCCTGCACGGCGCACCCATGCACAAGGGGCTCCAGCCGGTCGACGTCAACTTCGCGCGGGCGTGGCTGCTCGTCAGTTTCGCGTTCGGCCTGCTCCACCTGACGGTCGGCTACGCGCTCGGGTTCCTGAAGGAACTGCGCCACGGCGCCTGGGCGGCCCTCACCGAGAAGGGGTCGTGGGTGCTGATGATGGGCGGCGTCTGGGTGTTCGTGTTCAGTACCGCCGCCGTCGGCAAGAAGCCCGCGTTCATGTTCTCGGTGTTCGGGGCCGAGGGTGCGATCAACCCGCGGACCGGCGAGGCGATCGCTGCCGAAGCGGTGGCCTATCCCCTCGGATTCACCGGCTTCCCGGAGATCGTCGGTCTCGCCGGCCTCGGGCTGACGGCCCTCGGGCTCGTGTTGTTGCTCGGCGGCGAGGGGATCATCGGCCTGCTTGAGAGCCTGAACGTCCTGGTGAACGTCCTCTCGTACGCCCGGATTCCCGCAGTGTTGCTCGCCAAGGCTGGCATGGCCTTCGTCGTCAACCTGCTCTTTTTCGGCGCCTACACCCACCACGGAGAGTTCCACTTCCTGACCGGTGACGGGCCGGGGTACGTCCTCTCCGAGTACGGCGCGGAGGCGCTGATGTTCCCCGGGCTGATCCACATGGGTATCGTCGGCATCCTCTTCGGTATCGTGGTGTTCGTTCTCGGTCACGTGCTGGTGCTGGCGCTGGGCGTTACGAGCGCCGGCCTGCAGGCGGTGCGCCTCGAGTACGTCGAGTTCTTCAGCAAGTTCTACGACGGCGGTGGCAAGGCGTTCACCCCCTTCGGTCACGAGCGCACCTACACCGCGGACGATTGACGTCTTCCTTTCACCGGAGAGTGCGTCGCAGTGATGCCGCGACATCACACCGCGGAAACCGCCGGAATCCGGGGCTGACGAACGGTTTTGAGAAGCTTTATGAGTACGGTGGATGGACATACGCCTGTTCGGAAACCACAAGAGATCCACCATGAGCGCAACCACCTTACTCACAGAATTCGTACTGGCAGCCGCCGAGAACGGCGGACAGGGTATTCCGCCGTCCGCCGGCGCAGCGCTGGCCGTCGGGCTGGCGGCCCTCGGTGCAGGCATCGCCGAACGTGGCATCGGGGCCGCAGCGGTCGGTGCCACGGCCGAGGACGACGACATGTTCGGTCGGGGACTCATCCTCACGGTCATCCCGGAGACACTGGTGATCCTGGCGCTGGTCACGATCTTCCTGGTCTAACCGTCCCATGAGCCTCGATACGGTCGTAGAGGACATCCGCGAGGAGGCCCGCGAGCGCGCCGAGGAGATCCGCAGCGAGGCCGAGGCCGAGGCCGAGGAACTCGTGAGCGAGGCCGAGGCCGACGCCGAGGAGATCCGCGAGGAGCGCGAACGCGAAATCGAGCGCCAGATCGAACAGGAGCGCGAACAGAAACTCTCCAGTGCCAAACTCGAGGCCAAACAGGAGCGCCTGGAGGCCCGGCGTGACGTCCTGGAGGAGGTCCGCGAGCGGGTCGAAGCGGAGATTGCGGGCCTGGAGGACGGCCGCGAGGAGCTGACCCGGGCGCTGCTTGAGGACGCCGTCGCGGAGTTCCCCGACGACGCGAGCGTCGAGGTGTACGGCCGCGCCGAGGACGCGGCCCTGCTCGAGTCGGTCGCCGCAGACTACGACGGCTGCTCGTACGCCGGCGAGGTCGAGTGTCTCGGCGGCGTCGTCGCCGAGGCGGCCGAGTCGCGCATCCGCGTGAACAACACCTTCGACTCGGTGCTGGACACCGTCTGGGAGGACAACCTCCGGGAGGTCTCGGAGCGACTGTTCGAGCAATGAGCCTCTACCAGACCGACTCGGGCGGCAACTACGAGTACGTGACCGCTCGCGTCCGGGCGCGCAAGGCGGCGCTGTTCGACGACGACGACTACCGCAAGCTGGTGCGGATGGGCACGAGTGGCATCGCCCGCTTCATGGAGGAAACGGAGTACGAGTCGGAGATGAACGAGCTCGGGGCGCGCCACTCGGGGGTCGACCTCGTGGAGTACGCCCTCGCCCGGAACCTCGCGAAGCACTTCGACGACCTGCTTCGCTGGGCCGACGGCAGGCTGTACGACTACGTCGCGCGATACCTCCGGAAGTTCGACGCCTGGAACGTCAAGACAGTCCTGCGTGGCCTGTATTCGGACGCGAGCCGCGAGGACATCGAGGACGACCTCGTCCGTGCCGGCGAGTTCTCCGAGTCGCTGCTGGACCAGCTCGCCGGGTCGGACTCCGTGGAGGCGGCGGTCGAAGTGCTCGATTCCACGCGGTACGGCGACGCGCTCGCCGACGCGCTGCGCGACTACGAGGAGACCGGCACGCTCGTGCCCCTGGAGAACGCCGTCGACCGGACGTTCTACGAGGACCTGCTGTCCGACCTGCCGGCCGAGTCGACCCGGGCGACGGAACTCTACCAGGAGTTCCTGCACGCCGAGATCGACTTCCGGAACCTCCGGAACGCGCTCCGGCTGGCGCGCTCGGGTGCCGACATGGACCCCTCCGAGTACTACATCGACGGCGGCCGGCTGTTCGACGAAAGCGAGATCAGACAGCTGGTGGGCAACACCGACCAGCTCGTCGAGCACATCCGGACCAGCGTCTACGGCGAGGAACTCGAGGCGGCCCTGGAGACGCTGGAAGACGCCGAGAGCCTCATCGAGTTCGAGCACGCGCTCCACCGTGCGGAACTGGAGTACGCGGGCCGGCTCTCGAACAAGTACCCGCTGTCGATCTGTCCGGTGCTCTCGTATATCCTGTACAAGGAACGGGAGGTCGAGAACATCCGGGCGATCGCACGCGGTCGCGAGGCCGGGCTCGAACCCGAGGAGATCGAGGAGGAGCTGGTGATACTATGAGCCAGGAGATCGCCGTCATCGGCAGCCCCGAGTTCACGACCGGCTTCCGACTCGCCGGCGTCCGGAAGTTCGCGGAGGTGCCCGACGACGAGAAGGACGAGCGCCTCGACGGCACAGTCGAGGAGCTCATGGCCGACGAGGACGTGGGCATCGTCGTGATGCACGACGACGACCTTGACCACCTCTCGCGGGGCGTCCGCGAGGACGTCGAGACGAGCGTCGAACCCGTGGTGGTGACGCTGGGCGGCGGCGCCGGCAGCGGCGGGCTGCGCGCACAGATCAAGCGAGCCATCGGAATCGACCTGATGGACGAATAATCATGAGTCAAGCAACAGAATCAGACGTCCGAGAGGACGGCACGATAGAGAGCGTATCGGGCCCCGTGGTTTCGGCGGTCGACCTCGACGCGAAGATGAACGACGTGGTGTACGTCGGACACGAGGGCCTGATGGGCGAGGTAATCGAGATCGAAGGGAACCTGACCACGATTCAGGTGTACGAGGAGACCTCCGGGGTCTCGCCGGGCGAACCCGTCGAATCGTCGGGTGCGCCGCTGTCGGTCGACCTCGGACCAGGCATGCTGGACAGCATCTACGACGGGGTCCAGCGCCCGCTGGACGTCCTCCAGGAGAAGATGGGGTCGGCGTTCCTCGACCGCGGGGTCGACGCTCCGGGGATCGACCTGGAGCGGACCTGGGAGTTCACCCCCGAAGTCGAGGAAGGGGACGACGTCGAGCCGGGCGACATCGTCGGCACGGTGCCCGAGACGGCGAGCATCGACCACAAAGTGATGGTCCCGCCGGACTCGGAAGGCGGCGAGGTCGTCACCGCCGAGTCGGGCAACTTCACCGTCGAGGAGACCGTCATCGAACTCGACTCCGGCGAGGAGATACAGATGCGCCAGGAGTGGCCGGTCCGGGAGGCCCGTCCCACCGTCGACAAGCAGACGCCGACCGAACCGCTGACATCGGGGCAGCGCATCCTCGACGGCCTGTTCCCGCTCGCGAAGGGCGGCACCGCGGCGATTCCGGGCCCGTTCGGGTCCGGCAAGACGGTCACCCAGCAGAGCCTCGCGAAGTTCGCCGACGCCGACATCGTCGTCTACATCGGCTGTGGCGAGCGGGGCAACGAGATGACCGAGGTCATCGACGACTTCCCCGAACTGCCGGACCCCCAGACGGGCAACGCCCTGATGGCCCGGACCTGCCTCATCGCCAACACCTCGAACATGCCCGTCGCGGCACGCGAGTCCTGCGTGTACACCGGGATCACCATCGCGGAGTACTACCGCGACATGGGCTACGACGTGGCGCTGATGGCCGACTCGACCTCGCGGTGGGCCGAGGCGATGCGGGAGATCTCCTCGCGGCTGGAGGAGATGCCCGGCGAGGAGGGCTACCCCGCGTACCTGGCCGCGCGGCTGTCGGCCTTCTACGAGCGGGCCGGCTACTTCCGGAACGTCAACGGCACCGAGGGCTCCATCTCGGTCATCGGGGCGGTCTCGCCGCCTGGCGGTGACTTCTCGGAGCCGGTGACCCAGAACACGCTGCGCATCGTGAAGACGTTCTGGGCGCTGGACGCCGACCTCGCGGAACGGCGCCACTTCCCCGCGATCAACTGGAACGAATCGTACTCGCTGTACCGCGACCAGCTCGACCCGTGGTTCCGGGAGAACGTCACCGAGGACTGGCCCGAGACGCGCCAGTGGGCCATCGACGTCCTGGACGAGGAGGGCGAACTCCAGGAGATCGTCCAGCTGGTCGGCAAGGACGCACTGCCCGAGGACCAGCAACTGACCCTGGACGTGGCCCGCTACATCAAGGAGGCGTACCTCCAGCAGAACGCCCTCCACGAGGTCGACCGCTACTGTCCGCCGGAGAAGACCTACCGCATCCTCGACGCGATCAAGACGTTCAACGACGAGGCCTTCGACGCGCTGGACGCGGGCGTGCCGGTCGACGAGATCACCGACATCGAGTCGCTCCCGCGGCTCAACCGCATCGGCACGACGCCGGACGACGAGACCGACGAGTTCGTCGACGAGATCGAAGCGGAGATAACCGAACAGCTCCGGTCGCTCTACTAACCATGAAGGAATACCAGACAATCACGGAGATCAGCGGACCGCTGGTCTTCGTCGAGACGGACGAACCGATCGGCTACGACGAACTCGTCGAGATCGAGACCGCGGACGGACAGCGGCGCCGCGGCCAGGTGCTCGACACGTCGAGTGGCCACGTCGCCATCCAGACCTTCGAGGGCACGTCGGGGATCGACCGCGATTCCTCGGTGCGGTTCCTCGGCGAGACCATGAAGATGCCCGTCACCGAGGACCTGCTCGGGCGGGTGCTCGACGGCTCGGGCAACCCCATCGACGGCGGCCCGGAGATCGTCCCGGACGAACGCCGCGACATCGTCGGGTCGGCCATCAACCC
>JAHENO010000008.1 GCA_018609945.1 Haloarculaceae archaeon
ACGCAAGCGCAACGAACTCAAACACAAGGGCATGGAGTACCACCCCTACCACGGGTGACACCTTCCCCGCCGTCGCTCTCCCGCCATTCTCCCGTCGCTTCTCTGTCGTTCCTCCGTCGTTTTCCCCTCCGCTTCTCTGCCGTTCTCCCGACGTTCTTCCGGCGTCTCGGAGTGGCCCGAGCGGGAACCCGGAGCAGAGACGGCCGAGACCGACATATAAACCACCCCGTGCGAGAGCATGTCACGCGTACGAGTCCCGTACTCAGGGGTACCTCATCGACCGGCAACGGTAGATTTATATAGAATCACAATCAATCTTCCCTTGACTATGGCTCAGCAGATGGGTAACCAGCCCCTCATCGTACTGTCCGAGGAGTCCCAGCGGACCTCGGGCAAGGACGCACAGTCGATGAACATCACAGCCGGGCAGGCCGTCGCCGAGAGCGTGCGGACGACGCTCGGCCCGAAAGGGATGGACAAGATGCTCGTCGACTCGACGGGCAGCGTCGTCGTCACGAACGACGGCGTCACGATCCTCGACGAGATGGACATCGAGCACCCGGCCGCGAACATGATCGTCGAGGTCGCCCAGACCCAGGAGGACGAGGTCGGCGACGGCACCACCACGGCCGTCGTCATCGCGGGCGAACTCCTCTCGAAAGCCGAGGACCTCCTCGACCAGGACATCCACGCCACCATCCTCGCGCAGGGCTACCGTCAGGCCGCCGAGCGCGCCAAGGAGATCCTCGAGGAGGAGGCCATCGAGGTCGGCGCCGACGACACCGACGCCCTCGAGAACGTCGCCGCGACGGCGATGACCGGCAAGGGCGCCGAGAGCGCCAAGGACGACCTCGCGGAACTGGTCGTCAAGGCCATCCAGTCGGTCGCCGACGAGGACGGCGTCGACACGGACAACGTCAAAGTCGAGACCGTGGTCGGCGGCTCCATCGACGAGTCCCAGCTCGTCGAGGGCGTCATCATCGACAAGGAGCGCGTCCACGACAACATGCCCCACTTCAAGGAGGACGCCGACATCGCCCTCCTCGATACGGCCATCGAGGTCCCCGAGACCGAACTCGACACCGAGGTCAACGTCTCCGACCCCGACCAGCTCCAGGAGTTCCTCGACCAGGAGGAACAGCAACTGCGCGAGATGGTCGACAAACTCGTCGACGCGGGCGCCGACGTCGTCTTCTGCCAGAAGGGCATCGACGACATGGCCCAGCACTACCTCGCCCAGGAGGGCATCCTGGCGGTCCGGCGCGCGAAGAAATCCGACATCCAGGCCCTCTCGCGGGCCACGGGCGCGCGCGTCGTCTCGAACATCGACGACGTCACCGCCGACGACCTGGGCTTCGCGGGCTCGGTCACCGAGAAGGACCTGGCCGGCGACGAGCACATCTTCGTCGAGGAGGTCGACGACGCCAAGGCCGTCACCCTCATCCTGCGCGGCGGCACCGAGCACGTCGTCGACGAGGTCGAGCGCGCCGTCGAGGACGCGCTCGGCGTCGTCGCCGCCACGCTGGAGGACGGCAAGGTCCTCCCCGGCGGCGGCTCGCCGGAGACCGAACTCTCGCTGGGTCTGCGTGACTACGCCGACAGCGTCGGCGGCCGCGAACAGCTCGCGGTCGAGGCCTTCGCCGACGCCATCGACGTCATCCCGCGCACGCTCGCGGAGAACGCCGGGCTGGACCCCATCGACTCCCTCGTGGAACTGCGCAGCGCCCACGACGGCGGCGACAGCAAGGTCGGCCTCAACGCCTACACCGGCGAGGTTGAGGACATGTCCGAAGAGGTCGTCGAGCCGCTACGCGTCAAGACCCAGGCCGTCGAATCCGCCACGGAGGCCGCTGTGATGATCCTCCGTATCGACGACGTCATCGCCGCAGGCGACCTGAAGGGTGGCTCCGGCGACGACGACGAGGACGAGGGCGGCCCCGGCGGCCCCGGCGGCGGTATGGGCGGCGGCATGGGCGGCATGGGCGGCATGGGCGGCATGGGTGGCATGGGCGGCGCGATGTGAAATCGGGTCACCCGATTTCCATAGGCCGTCAGAGCGAGGCTCTGACGCAGCCGGTGTAAGCCCGGCCACGTCCACGCCCGCCTCCCGCCGCTCCGCGCACTGACCGAGACTGATCCGACTTTTTGTGGCTCTCACCCGGCAGAGCGGCCGCTCCGGGGACGAGCCGTGACGGTCGAGTTCCCCGCCGAGACGGAGTGAGGGGTGGACGGCCGGAACGCCGAGCGTCCGTCCACCGGCGCCCGCCAGCCCCACGCTACCGACCACTCGGGAGCCGTCACGAGCGGTATATACCGCACTTACACAGATTCAAGCCCCTGCCAGTCCAGGCGGCGCACATGTCGTCGATAGAACGGGAGACTGCCGGCCCGGAGGCCGTCCACAGGGAGTACATCATGGACGTCCGGATCGTCGAACTGCACGACGGGGACGAGACTCGGTACCGGTTCGAAGCGCCACGCCACCAGGGGATGGAGTTCGACGACGCCGGGACAGCGGAACTGTACGCCGATATCTACTTCGACGTCAACGGATTCGAGGAGGCCGGCACCGGCGACCGGGGCGTCCCGCCGATCATCATCCAGGCCGGCCGTGACACCATGGCGGCGTACTTCCTCACCCAACCCTACACGGACCTCCACTGGGTGGGGTCGTTCATGGGCGTCCAGCCCGGGAAGGTGGAACGGTACGCCTCCCGAGTCCGGAAACGGGCCGAGAACATCCGCAGGAGGGCCGCCGAGCGGGGCGCGGCGGAAACGGACGGCTGATAGGGATCGTTGTACCTGTTTCCCGCGTCGGCCACACGACGGCGTGCGGTCGATCCCGAAACGACGGACACCGATCACTGTGAGATCGTCCACGGTTCTCGCGAAGCGACACGGCCGACCAGGTGCACCTGCCGACGCGAGATTGTCAGTGTGCAGCCCCGGTTCTGCGACTGCGTCGCACGGAGAGATTCGCGAGCACAAGTCTTTTAGGTTGGCCTAAAATACATGCGATTGATACGAGTAATCCGAGCAAAAGGGAGATGACTGGTATGGCATCTATCTACTTTTATATAGGACACATAGAAGTCATAACTCGATAGTCACATATTATAAACGGGTTTTACGCACGGGAGCGCCGGTCCACTCGCATGGAGGATATATCCAGACGCAGTCTGATGCGGGCGTCACTCGCGGCCGCGGTCGGTGCAGGTGCCGTCGGTGTCGCGAGTGCGGACAGCCACGATAGAGCAACTCGCGAGACCGACGACGACGACACGCAGACGGACGGCGCGCCGAGCGTCGTCGTGGGGAGCATGAAGCGGTTCTCGACGACGGCCTTCGGCGCGGAGATGACCGGACCGTACGTGTTCGAGGACGGGTCGCTGTTGCACAGCCTCCAGCACCCGAGCCGGAAAAACGAACAGCCCTGGAACCGGGCCGGGATCGGCTACTACAAGGACTTCCAGTTCGATTTCGACGGGGACAACGACGACTTCGAGAAACCCGACCCACCGGAGGGTAAGGAGCAGGACTTCGTACGGTCCGCGGACCCGAAGTTCGAGATGCTGATCCAGGAGGGGGACCCGATCAACGGTAACTCCGAGCGCTGGGGAATCACCCAGACCCCCGACGGTGTGGATGTCACGACCGAGAACTTCGCGGGCACGAGCTACGGTGACTCGGGGTACAACCCCGACGCTAACCACTTCGTCGCGACGAACGATGACGGAACCGAGGGATACCTCTTTACGAACGACGAAAACAGCCCCGGAAACATTATGCGGACCCCTCTCTCGCAGAACGATGACGGAGAGTGGGAGGCCGACGCCGAGAACGCGATCAACACGGTCAACACAGAGGCGTTCCGGGACATCGGTGGCACCCGCATCAACTGCTACGGCGACCTCAGCCCGTGGGGAACGCCGATCTCCTCCGAGGAGAACTACGCGCACCCTCGCGCGAACCTCACGGGGACGATCAGCGACATCGACGAAGCCGAGTCCGGCGAGGGACTGCGCGCGGCCGCATACTTCTGGAATCGGCCCAATCCCAGCGAGATCCAGACCGCCGTCGGCGAGTACGACGAGGTCGACGGCTGGTACGTCCAGGGGTACTGGAACATGGTCGGCGTCGAGCACCTTGCCTACTACCTCGGCGCGGATCCCGTGGAGGCCGGCGACGGAAACCCTGTTGAGCCGATTGGAGACGAGTACCCCAACCCGTACCGCTACGGCTACCACGTCGACATCCGGAATCCGACTGCCGAACCGGAGGAGATCGAACCTGTCAAGTACTACGTCATGGGCCGGGCCGCCTGGGAGGCGCCCGACATCCTGCCCGACGAGCGGACCGTCTACGGCTGTTCCGACGGCGACAGCAAGGGTATCTACAAGTTCGTCGCCGACCGCCCGATCCCCAGCTACGACGACCCGATGGACGTCGCGGGAACGCTCTATGCGCCGAAGATCACCAACGACGAAGCCTCCTCCGGGAAGTCACCGGCCGAGGTCCCCCTCGAAGTCGAGTGGCTGCCGATGGGACACGCCTCGAACCGGGAGATCGAATCCTGGATCGCCGAGTACGACGACGTCACCCAGGCCGACTACCTCGAGAGCCACGTCGACGACTGGAGTGAGGGCGAAGACGTCACCGAGGATGTTCTCAAGGAGGCCGACCTGGAAGTCATCGAGAACGGCAACCAGGACTACATCTCCGACGAGGACATCGTCGAATGGGCCGAGCAGTACGAGGAACGCGGCCCCGACGGCGTCGACGAGGAACTCCGCCGGGTCCCGTTCCTCGAGACGCGGGCCGCGGCCAAGGAGATCGGCGGCTCCATCGAGTTCAACAAGGCCGAGGGAGTCGACAGCGTCGACGACGCCAGACCCGGCGATTACATCTACTTCGGCATCTCCGAGTTCAACGACGACTTGGCCGGTCCGACCAACGACGGCGGCGACATCGCGCTGGACCGCGTCGACGGCGGCGTGGTCTACCGCGCGGAACTCGGACCCAGATACGACGTCTCGACGCTCGAACCGGTCGTCGTCGGACCCGACTTCACGACCGAGGAGGCCGTGGACGACGTCGACGACTCGCTCCGCAACGTCGACAACGTCTACGTCATGCGCGACGGCCGCGTGCTCCTCTGCGAGGACGGCTGGCGGGGCGCCAATCGCAGCTACCCCAACGACGCGCTGTACGTCTACGAACCCGAGGACACCGACCGGCGTGGCCCGCCGGGCGGCGAACCGCCGGGGCGTGACGACCCTCCGGGTCGAGGTGGAGATCGGGGTCGTGGTAACGGCAACCGCTGAGGTACGCTCGCCGCGCAGTCATCAATTGACAGACTTTTTTAATCGCCGGCGTCGGGATGGTCCTCGACCGCGGGGACGGTCGGGTCGTCGGTGAGGTCGGCGTCGCGCCAGGTGCCCCGGCGGAACCAGACCAGGGCGATGGCGGCGCCGATGACGTTCGAGACGACGAAGGCCGCAAAGAAGCCCTGCGTGCCAAAGCGCTGGGCGCCGAACCACGCAACGGGCAGGCGGACGAGTCCCTGCGTGAAGATGGCGATAGCCGCGGCGGTGAGCGTCCGGCCGGCGCCACGGAAGCCCCCGCTGTAGGCCCGGACCACGCCGAGGAAGCCGAAGGTGGGCGCGACCGTCCGGAGGAACTCCGCGCCAACCGGGATGACTTCGGGGTCGTCGGTGAACACCGAGACGATGCCGGGAGCGGTGAACCACACGAGGACCGCCGCGGCCGAGAGGACCGCGAACATCGTCACGGCGGCGAAGTCGTTGGTCCGGGCGGCGCGGTCGGGGTTGCCGGCGCCGAGGTTCTGGCCGGTCAGCGTCTCGACGCCCCGGCCGACGGCGATGGCCGGCAGGAAGATGACAGAGAACACACGGATGCCGACGCCGAAGGCCGCCACCACGGGGTTGGCGAAGGTGGCGACGATGATCAACAGCAGATTCACCGAGACCGCCCGGCCGGTCACCTCGACCGACGCGGGGCCGCCGACGCGGACCAGCGTCCGGAGGTACCCGAAGTCGGGCCGCATGTCGGGGAGGTTGATGGCGATCCCGCGCCGGCCGTCGAACATGATCGCCAGCCCGACGACCATCGCCAGTCCGCGCGAGAAGACGGTGGCGATGGCCGCGCCCGTGACGCCCAGTTCCGGGAACAGCCACACGCCGAAGATGAGCAGCGGGTCGATGACGATGTTGAGCACGACCGTCCCCAGCATGACGAGCATGGGGGTGACGGTGTCGCCGTAGCCCCGCATCAGCGAGATGAACACCAGGAACCCGAAGAGTGCGAACAGTCCCAGGGAGACGACCTGCATGTACCGGGCCGCGAGTGGCAGAATCTCGGGGCTGGCACCCAGCAGCCGGAGAACGTCGTCGACGAGGACGTAGCCGGCCGCCCCCAGCAGGACGGAGACGATGGCCGCGAAGGCGACCGTCTGGGAGGCGGCGTACTCCGCTTTCAGGGGTTCGCCGGCGCCGGTGTGCTGGGCGACGAGGACGCTGCCCGCGACGGTCAGCCCGATGCCAGCGGAGATCAGAAGGAAGACCATCGGGAACGCGAAGCTGATCGCCGCCAGGGCTCTGGTGCTGTACTGGCCCAGCCAGAAGGTATCCGCGAGGTTGTAGGCCGTCTGGAGGAGGTTCGTGACGACGATGGGCAGGGAGAGATAGAAGAGCGGCCAGCCGATCGAGCCCTCGGTCAGGTTCAGCTCCTCGGGGCCCTTGAACAGGCCACGGGCGCCACGGAGCACTCGACGGGGGCGGACCCGCCCGAGGGCCGAAAGCAGGTCGCGGAGTCTCATCCGCCGGTCGCCTCCGGACCGGCGTCAGGGGAGGACATCGGGCCAATCCACCCGCCGGCCGGAGAAAAACGTTCGGAAAGGCGCGCGGTCTCTCGGAGTATCCGCCCGGAGCGACGGTTCCAGAAAGCGAAGCGCCCTTGCTGGGGCGGACCGAACGGTGGCGCATGAACCACCTGCCAGTCGCCGGCGAAGGCGAGTGGCACCTCCCGCAGCACGCCCACGTCATCGTCCACGAGGCCGACGGCGGCGAGTTGATCACTGTGTACGACTGCGGGGCCGCACAGAAGCCGCCGTCGGCGCAGTTCACCGGCCACCTGGTCCGGGTCGACGCCGACCACGACCTGCGACACCAGCCGACCGGCTACGTGGTGCGCCTCCGGGAGCGGTCGCGCCTCGAAGCGCAGGCCGATGACCGCTGGGTCATCCGCGGATAGCGGGTCCCGGACGCTCGCTGCCCGGCCTATTCGAGGTCGAGTTCGAACTGTTCGTGTTCCTTGGCGGCGTTGAGAACGACGCTGGTGTTCGACTCCTTGATGTCGGGATTGTTCAGCAGCGTCTTGATCGCGTCGTTCATGTCGTCGGTGTCGGCGAACTTCCCGACGGCGACGATGTCGTGGTCGCCGGTAACCTCGTAGACGCTGACCATCTGGCGGTGCTCCGTCAGTTCTTCGGTGACCTCCTGGAGGCCGCTGCCCTCGACTTTCAACTGCAGGATGGCGGTCACGTCGTACCCGAGGGCGTCGTAGTCGACTTTCGGGGTGTACCCCTGGATGATGCCCTGGTCCTCGAGATCCGAGAGGTGGTTCGAGACCGTCGTGACCGAGACGTCGAGGTCCTCTGCGAGGCTCCGCAGGCTGGCCCGCCCGTCGCCGAGCAGCGCATTCACCAACTTTCGGTCCAGATTTTCGTACGTCATCAACCGTACAAACGGGGGGGTGGCATTAGAATTTTACGAGTATACAATTCTGTGGGCAGACCGCAAGGATTGCGCAAAATAGCAGGGTTTTTGTGGGAGCGGGATAGCCTCTCAGGTGTCGAAAGATGACAAGCGAAAACCTCTCTGCGGCCGAAGAGAACGTGTTAGACCAGATCGAGGAGAAGGATGTCGACTTCATCCGTCTCCAGTTCACCGACATCCTGGGGACGGTGAAGAACGTCTCGATCCCGTCAGACCAGGCCGAGAAGGCGTTCACGGAGGGCATCTACTTCGACGGCTCGTCGATCAACGGGTTCGTGCGCATCCAGGAGTCGGACATGCGCCTGGAGCCGGATCCGTCGACGTTCGCCATCCTCCCCTGGCGGAACGGTCCCGAGGTAACGAGTGCCCGGATGATCTGTGACGTTCACGACACGGCGACGGACGCGCCCTTCGTCGGTGACCCCCGCAAGGTACTGAAGGACGCGGTCGCCCGCGCGAACGACATGGGCTACACGGTCAACGCCGGCCCCGAGCCCGAGTTCTTCCTCTTCCAGGAGGACGAGGACGGCAACGCGACGCTCGACTGGACCGACAAGGGCGGGTACTTCGATCTCGCGCCGAAGGACCTGGCACAGGACGTCCGTGGCGACATCATCTACGGGCTCGAAGACATGGGCTTCGAGGTCGAGGCCAGCCACCACGAGGTCGCCCAGAGCCAGCACGAGATCGACTTCAAGTACGACGACATCCTCACGACAGCCGACAACGTCGCCACCTTCCGTGCCGTGGTGCGGGCCATCGCCTCCCAGCACGACATGCACGCGACCTTCATGCCGAAGCCGATCCCGCGCATCAACGGGTCCGGGATGCACACGCACCTCTCGCTGTTCACGGAGGACGGCGAGAACGCGTTCCACGACGGCGACGACGAGTTCAACCTCTCCGCGACGGCAAAGCAGTTCCTCGCGGGCGTCCTCGACCACGCGCCGGCGATCACGGCCGTCGCCAACCCCACGGTCAACAGCTACAAGCGGCTCATTCCGGGCTACGAGGCGCCGGTCTACGTCGCCTGGAGCGACGTCAACCGCTCGGCGCTGGTCCGCAAGCCCGCTGCCCGCGTGCCCGCCGCGAGCCGCATCGAGCTGCGCTCGCCGGACCCGTCGTGTAACCCCTACCTGGCCTTCGCGGCGATGATCCACGCCGGCCTCGACGGCATCGAGCGCAGTCTCGACTGCCCCGACCCGGTGCGGGAGAACATCTACGACTTCGACGAGGAGAAACGCGAGGAGTACGGCATCGACACGCTGCCGTCGAACCTCGGGCAGGCCATCGACGCGCTCGAAGCGGACGAAGTCGTCCTCGACGCGCTGGGCCCGCACGTCTCCGAGAAGTTCGTCGAGGCCAAGCGCCAGGAGTTCCAGGAGTACCTCGTCGAGGTCTCCGAGTGGGAACTCGACCGCTACCTCGAGACGTTCTAGGCCGCCAGCACAGTCGCGGTTTCTCTCAGCGCCGTAGCTTCCGGACCAGCCCGAGTGCCCGGCCGGGGAGTCCGAACGCCGCCGTCGTCATCCCGACCAGTACCATCAGGATGTACAGGCCGAGCGTCGACAGCCAGATGACGACCATCGCGAGCACCGCCCAGCCGCCCCCGAGGAAGTAAAAGGCCCCGAGCGTCATCGCGGTGCCGTACAGCAAGACGAGGTACGGTCCCCAGCCGCGGGCGTGGCCCCGGCGGGTCTGCTGGCGGACGTACGTCCGGAGTTCTGCCTCCAGTTCCTCGCGGTGGACGGTACGGTCCTCGATCTCCTCCTCGAACCGCTCTAGGTCGCGGCGCAACTCGGCGAGGTCCCCGTAGTCGACGGTCTCCGGCTCGACCGTCGCCACCCCCTCGTCGCCGTCGCCGTCGCCGTCTTCTCCAGCCCTCGCCGGCCCGTCGGCGTCGGCGGTCGCGTCGCCGTCGTCCGCGTCGCTCATCAGTCGTTTCGCATCTCGGGTGCCCCCCTGTTGTAGTTGCCGGTCGTGTCCCGCGAGCGACGCGTTGACGGCCCCGCCGAGCAGGACAACGAGCCCGCCCAGGTAGAACCACGCGAGCAGGAGCAACACGCCGCCGATGACGCCATAGAGCTGGAAGGTCGTCGCGCGGTCGGCGTAGAACCCGAAGGCCGTGCCGAGCAGCGTCCACCCGACGGCCGCGGCGACCGCGCCGGGAAGGGCCTCGCGAACGCTCACCGGCCGGTCGGGAAAGACGTAGTACAGCGGGAGGAACACGACCGAAAGCGACACCACCAGAAGGAGCGGCGCCGCGGCGACGGGCACCAGCGAGAGGGGGAGGGCGGCGCCGACGGCGGCCGTGGCGGCGACGCCGACGGCCATGGCCACGAAGACGACCAGCGCGTCGGTCACCTGCTCGCGTAGCGAGACGGACCCGACGGCGCCGTACACCCGGGAGAAGGCGATGTCCAGCCCGCGGAACAGCCGGAGCGAACTCCAGAGCAACACGACCAGCCCGAAGGCGGTCGCCCCGCCCCGGCCGGTCGTGCTGGTGAGTGCCCCCTCCAGCAGTGTGGACGCTTCCGGGGTCAGGAATCCGTCGAGAACACCCACGACCCGCGTGGCGAACGCGCCTCCCCCCACGAGGGTCGCGACGGCGAGCGCGAGCAGAATCAGCGGCACGAGCGAGACGAACGCGTAGTAGGCGATGGCGGCCGCCAGGAAGGACAGCTGCTGGTCGCGGGCAGTCCCGATGACCGACCTGGCGAGGCCGATGAGTCGGACGTTCCGGGTCACGGGTGCACCTCGGCCGACGGAGGGAAAGCCCTTAGGAACCCGCCGACAGACCCTGGATATGGACTGGCGCGAGGAGTCCGTCCGGGCCACGTTCGTGTTGCTCGTCGCCAGCCTCGTGCTCATCGGTCCCGGTCTGGCGGGCATCGGTTCCTCGCCCGTCATCGTGGTCGCCCTGCTCGTCCTCGCCGTCGGTCTGTTCGCCCTCCGGACTCGGGTGCCCGACGGACCGACTGTCCGCCACCGCGACCTGGGTGCCTACGGGCGGGTGCTGTGGGCCGGCCCCGCCGTCGCCGCGGCCGTCTGTCTGGCCTTCCTCGGCGCGACGCCGGCCGAACTCCAGGCAATGGGCGGACTCGTGGGACTCCTCGGCATGGCCAACTACTTCCTGCGCCCGGTCTACCGCGTGGGCTCGGCGTTCGTCCGGCGCGTGGCCGGCACCTGATACGGATCGGTGTTGTTTTGCGGGGTCGTCGGCAGTACAGCACTTGGTCGGCCTGGACATTGGCAGAAGAATCCACACCTTCCGTCCGGACACTACCCGGTGACTGTCAGCACAGGCCTGCGAGATACATCGCGCGTTTGCAGCACTGAATGTCGAGATAGTCCATCGTTGAACTCACCGATAAGGAGTGGCGATGCGATGGCGTAACCGTTATCTATACACAATTTCAACACAACCTATGGCTGAGGCAGATACTCCTCCCGACAAAACAACGGTGAACATCCGGATGTCCGAGACGTTTTTGGAGGACGTCGACGCGACGTGGCAAGAGCAGGGATTCAACAGCCGGAGCGAATACATCCGTGCCGTCCTGCGTGATGCGCTCAAACATCCCGATTTCAACCGTGCGGACCTGAAAGCGATGCTCGCCGGGGAAGTCGAGATTCAGGAGGGACGAACCCACAGTAGTGACGACGTGAAGGAACAATTCGGTTTGACCGAGGCAACCGACGCTGACGATGAGTGACTGGGGGTGAGAACTCACCGACACTGCACGGCGAGATTTTGCCGGACTGGACGACTCCGCTCATAGTGACTGCTGTAGCTATCTTCCAAGTCGACCGCACGACGTCGGGCGGTCGATCCGGTACTGAACTACAGCAGTCATTATGAGAGGGAGTGAACGACACGAGTATTGCCGTTGCATAGAACCCCTGTTTTCGCACGCTGATGCCAGTATACCGCGATTCAGTCACGGGAGAACGTGCGGGACGTACGCTTTCCTGTCGCTGCCCGTCTGCGTGGGGAAGAGTGGCCAGCGGCTACGCCACCTCGACCCACAGCGGCCCCGCCCAGGCCATCCCGCCGTCGGCCTGGCGGATCCGGGCGTAGTAGACGTCAGCGTCGGTCCCGCGCTCCTCGTCCCACGCCATCCCGGTGACGGGTGCGTCGTCGGTCCAGGCGGCCTCGACGGTGTAGGTCGACAGATCGGCGTCGGGGTCGTCGCTCCCCTCTGCGGTCCGCCAGACCTCGTTGTTCTTGAGGACGCGGGCCGCCGCCACGGGCGCCGTGCCGGCCACGTCGAGCGTGACCTCGCGGGGGGCGTCGGGGGCGTCGACGCGGACGGTGCTGTCCTGGTCGCCGAATCGGACGCCGTCGACCTGGAAATCGACGATGATGCGGTTGGGCTGGGAGGTGCCGTAGACGCGCCGGTCGGCCATGCTCTCGAAGACGGCCTCGCGGGTGAGTTCCGGCGCGTAGATGGCCTGCAGCCCGCCGGGGTAGGACGGTTCGTTCCAGACCCGCCAGATGATGCCCCAGCCGAGCCCGTCCCGGCGAAACTCCGCCAGCGAGGGCAGGTGTGACTCGGCGTGCAACAGCGAGTGGCCCGGATGCGGGCCGTGGTAGTCTGCCGAGGCGGTCAGCCCGACGCGGTAACCCAGCCGGTGGGCGTCCTGGGTGAAGTGGCCGGGCTCGCTAGCCTCGCCCTGCCCCATCTCGACGGGATGGCGGTTGCCCTCCGCGGTGGGTCGCTCGCTGGAGCCCCACTGGGAGTACACCTCCACCAGCGGCGCCAGGTCGTCGTCGTACTCGACTGCGGAGAAATCGAACGGATAGGTCGATTCGGCGGTGTGGTGCGGGACGGTGATCGCCTGCGTGCCCCCGCTCTCGTTGAACTCCCGGAGCCGCTCCCAGAGCTTCTCGTAGGTGTTCGACTCCGGGGAGATGGAGTCGAACAGGACTGCGCCGTCCACATCGTCGAAGTAGACGTTGATGTGGCCGCCAGCCAGGGGCTGTTTGGTCCACTCGTAGGCCATGAGCGTCACGAACTGACCGGGGTCGTGAAACGCCCGGCAGGCGTCCTTGGTCGCCTCGAAGTAGCGCCGGCGCATCCGGCGGCGCTGGAGCGTCGGCGGGATGAAAAACCCCATCGTGTCGTGGTCGGTGTAGGCCACCACGTCCAGGGCCATCACGTCCCGGCCGAAGCGGATGCCGTCCTCGACGGTCCCACAGCCGTCCGAGAACTTCGAGTGCAGGTGGATGTCCCCCCAGTAGAGGCGGTACTCCGGCTCCTCGGGGGTGACCCGGACGGGGTTGGAGACGAACCGCTCGCCGGTCTCCTCGTGGACGAGCGTCAGGTAGTGCACGCCGGGCGTCTCGAAGACGATTCCAGTCCGGACGATCACGCCGCCGTTGTCGGGCGGAAAGACGACCCGGTCGGGGCAGGTGGCGTCGTCGTCCGTGGACTCGGTGGCGAACGCTCCGCGGAAGTCCCGGTGGAGGCGCTCGCACTGGTCGCGGACCTGGAGGGTCAGACGGAGCGGTTCGTCCACGACCGCCGTGGAGGGCAGGATCGCGTGGGCGCGCTCGAAGCGTTGCGTGCGGTTGGCCCACAGCGTTCCCAGCGACGGGCGGCGGGTGACGAACGTGTCGAGGGTCGAGCGTGCCTTGTACAGCAGCCCCTCGTCCGCGAACGTACCCATGGCCTGCCCTACGGCGGGCACCGGAATAAGCCTGGCCGCGCGGCCGCCACCGGCCGCGCTCTCCTCCGGTGGAGCGACGCCTCCAGCCGCGTGTCACGTGTCGGATCGGGTAGCTGTCTTTATACGTCTACATTCACAACTGGTTGCCACTCGGACCATGACAGAGGAGGGGAGGGCGACAGCGGACGGTGGCGAGACGGCGACCGCGGACCGGTCACGCGACGGCGGCGCGGGGGCGCTGGAGCGGATTACCGACGGGTTCGTCACGTTCGATGCCGACTGGACGGTGGCGGCGGCCAACGGAGCTGCCGAGGACCTGCTGGTGGGGCCCGCGGACGGGCTGGTCGGGGCGAGCGTCGACGAGGCATTCCCCGACGGACAGCGGGTCCGCGACCGCCTCGAAACGGTACGGGCAAGCGGCGATGCGGCGACGGTGCAGACGCGGGACGCCGACCGCGACCGATGGCTCGAGATCCGTGCCTATCCCGCGGGGGAGGAACTGTCGGCGATCGTCCGGGAGGTGACCGAGGTCAAACGCGCCCGCGAGGAACTGCGGGCGAGCCAGCGCTTTTTCGAGCAACTGCACGACATCGCGTCGACGCCGGAGTGCTCGCCCTCGGAAACGATCGAACGGATGCTGGCGGCCGGCCGCGACCACCTCGGCGTGGAACTGGGCTTTCTGACGCGCATCACCGACGACATCCAGTCCGTGGTCGAGGTGGTCGGTGAGCATCCGGAACTCCGGGAAGGAGCAACAGCACCGCTCTCGGAGGCGTACTGTCGGCGAACGGTCGGCCGGGAGGAGCCGCTGGGGGTCACCGACGCGCGCGAAGAGGGATGGGCCGACGACCCCGCCTACGAGCGGTTCGGGCTGGGCTGTTACTTGGGCGCGACCATCTCCGTCGAGGGCAAGCAGTTCGGAACCGTCTGTTTTGCCGACACGGAGCCCCGCGACCGGGAGTTTTCGGCCGCGGAACGGACCTTCGTCGACCTGCTGACCGATTGGATCAGTTACATCCTCGAACAGCGCCGGTACGAGGACCGCATTCGCGCGAGCCGGCGCCGGCTGGAGATGGTTACCGAGAACGTCCCCGTCATCGTGTTCGCGCTCGATCCGGACGGCACGTACACGCTGGCACGGGGCCGCGGGCTGGAAGACCTGGGGTTCGAACCCGGCGGGGCCGTCGGGGAATCTCTCTTCGACCTCTACAGCCAGTATCCCGACGTGTGTCGACACGCCAGGCGGGCGCTGAACGGCCAGGCGACACACCACACCGTCGAACTGAGTACCGGGGTCACGCTCGAAATCTGGTACCAGCCGGTCGTCGAGGACGGCGAGGTCACGCAGGTCGTCGGTGTCGCCCGGGACGTCACCGAACTGGCCGACCACCGCGAACAGCTCTCGGGCCTTCTCGAGACGTCGCGGTCGCTGATGCAGGCCCGCTCGCGCCAGGAAGTCGCGGAACTCGTCGCCAACGCCGCGCGGGACGTTCTCGAGTACGACGCCAACGTCGTTCGCCTGTACGACGCGGACGGCAAGCAACTCGAGCCGGTGGCACAGACGACTGCCAGGGGTGTATCCGTCGCGGATCGGCCCACGTACGACATCGACCAGGGGATTCCGGGCAGGGTGTTCGCGACCGGCGAATCGCGGGTCGTCGACGACCTGGCGGCGGTCGACGTCGAGACCAACACCGACGTCCTCCGCTCGGCGATGTACTACCCGATGGGGGTTCACGGGACGATCAGCGTCGCGTCGACCGACCCCGACGCCTTCGACGAGACTGACGAGCAGGTGCTCGGACTCCTGGCGACGGCCGCCGCCGCTGCGTGTACGCGTGCCAGGCGCGAACGGCAGGTCCGCGAGGCCCGCGAACACGTCGAGACTGTCCTGGAGCGGGTCGAAGGGCTCGTCGAGAACACCGTCGAGGTGCTGGTCGGGGCCACGACCCGCGAGGAACTCGAAGCCGGCGTCGTCACCGAACTGGCAGCGACCGAGCCGTACACCTTCGCCTGGATCGGGCGGCCGGACGTGACGGCCGAGACGCTCTCGCCGACGGAGTGGGACGGCGGGGCGTCGGTTCCGGCCGCGGACCTCACGGTCGACCTCGCCGGCTCGAACCCGGTCGCGACCGCGCTCGCGGACGGCCAACCACGGATCGTCACCGCCGCGGACGCGGGTGCCAGTGAGCTTGGCTGTGGCGGCGACGGCCCGGAGACGGTCATGCTCGTGCCGCTGGCGTACAAGGATACGACCTACGGGACGGTCGCCGTGTTCGCCGACCACTCCGGGGCGTTCGACGAGCGCGAACAGGTCATCCTGTCGGTGCTCGGACGGGCGGTGGCGAACGCGATCAACGCCATCGAGCGGGGCCGTATCCTCGACGCCGACGAGATTATCGAACTCGAACTGGCTATCGACGACCCCGACCTGCTGTTTACCCATCTCGCAGACGCCTGTGGGTGTACTGTCGAGGTCGCCGACTTCGACCACCGGTCCGACGGCCGGCTCCGGCTGTACCTGTCCGCGGACGCCGACGGCGAGCAGTTCGTCGACGTGGCCGCCGGGGCCGAGGCCGTCGACGCCGCGCAACTCATCGCCGACGGCGACGACGGGTGTTTGCTGGAACTGACCGTCCCGGAGTCGCTGGTCGGACGCCTCGCCGAGTTCGGTGCCGTCGTCCGCGACCTCGTCGCCGCGGACGGGTCGACCCGCGTCACCGTCGAGTTACCCTACGAGGCAGAGGCCAGGGAACTGTTCGAACTCGTCGCGGAACGTCACCCCACGGAACTCGTCGCGTATCACGAACACGAGCGGCCGGTCCGCACCCGCCAGGAGTTCCGCTCGGCGCTGGCCGACCGCTTCACCGACCGCCAGGAGACCGCCCTGCGGACGGCCTATCTCGGGGGCTTTTTCGACTGGCCCCGCGAGATCGACGGCAACGACCTCGCCGACGCGATGGACGTCTCGCGGCCCACCTACCACCAGCACCTCCGGGCCGCACAGCGGAAGGTGTTCGAGGAACTCTTCGAGTAGCGCAGTCGAGCCGTCGGACCGCTGTAGTCTCGGGACAGCGGGCAATCCCTATTGTGGTCGCCCGCGTGATCCCGGTATGGCCGACGCGTTCGATCCCCCGCGGGTGGAGGCGGTTACCTTCGACTCGTACGGCACGCTCGTCGACACCGGCTCGGCGGCGCGGGTCCTCGACGGACTCGTCGACGATCCCGCGGCCGTCGCTGCGGCCTGGCGCAAGAACGCCCTCTTCTACTCCGTGGTCGCGAACGACCTCGACCAGTACGGGACGTATTTCGAGTTACACCTCGATGGCCTCCGGGACGCACTCCGGACCGAGGGGGTCGACCTCGACGAGGAGCGGCTGCGGGAGTTGAACGCGGTCTACCACGACCTCGACCCATACCCGGACGTCGCGCGAGGGTTCGAGCGACTGGCCGGGGCGGGATACCGGCCGTCGATCTGCTCGAACGGCAACCCCGAGATGCTCGCGTCGCTGGTCGAGGCGGCCGGCATCGAGGAGACGGTCGTCGAGTTGGTCAGCGCCCACGACATCCGGACGCTCAAACCCGCACGCGAACTCTACGAGCACGCCGCCACGCAGGTCGGCAACCCGCCCGAGCGGGTCGCACACGTCACCTGTCACTGGCTGGACGTCCAGGGCGCGATGAACGCCGGGATGCAGGGCGTCTTCCTCGACCGTGGCGCGGTCCGGTGGCCCTCGTTCGGCCCGCCGCCGACGCTGACCGTCGACTCGATCGACGGCGTCTGTGACCGGCTGGACACATAGCGTGTCCCCACTGCCGGTCAGGATACTACTATAATGGCGGTGGCGCTATGGCCGGTATGACCAAGCACATCGGCGTCTGCTGGGCGTCGACGGGCTGGTTCGGGGTCGTGCTCCGGGATGGCGACTGGGAGACCGACCACTTCCCGTCGGTCTGGAGCCTCTGGAAATACCACAGCGACGCCGCAGGGATTTTGATCGACGTTCCGATCGGACTGCCAGAGAGTGCCAGACGCGCCTGCGATGTCGAGGCAAAGCGGAAGCTGCGCCCGCACGGCCGCCGGATCTGCTACGCGCCGGTCCGCGAGGCGGTCTACGAGGGCAACCTCGAAGCCGCCAAGGAGACCAACGAGGCGGCCGGGTACAGCATCCAGAACCAGGCCTGGCCGCGGGTGCCGCGCGTCCGCGAAGTCGACGAGTTTCTGGACGAAAACCCCGGCGCGCGGGACCGGCTCCGGGAGACGCGCCCGGAACTGTGTTTCTACGCGCTCAACGGCCACAACCCGGTCGCCGACTCGAAGCGAACCGACGAGGGCGTCCGGCGGCGGCTGGCGCTGCTTGCCGACGAACACCCCGAGGCGACGGCGATATACGAGGCCTGTCGCGACCGCTACATGACCCCACGATACGCGTCGTTCCTGCACAGCGAGGCCGACATCCTCGACGCACTCGCCGCGGCGGTCACCGCACGTCGTTCCGGTGAGAACCTGTCGGAACTGCCGGCCCGGACCGACCCGCCTCGCGACGAGCGCGGTCTCCCGATGCGGATCGTCTACCCCAGCGACGTCAACCAGACGCGGCTCTCGCGGCTGGATGCGTCACACGAGCGGTGAGAGGCTGGCGTCCGGTTTTCTCGTGGGAGTTTGTCGATCCGCGAGAACAGCGAATAGCGGGTCGTCCCCTCCCTAGTCGTCGTCTTCTTCGACGAGGACGTATGCGTCGTGGACGGTTGCGTTCAGGTCGTTCCCCTCCTGGCTGCGGACCTCCGCCACGTAGTCGTAGTTGTCGTCGTCTTCGATTTCTTCTTTATTTCTCTCTATTTTATTGTAGTAGGCATCCAGCGCCGCGGCTGACATACCATCGATATTCTGCGGGAGGGTCCAGTTGGTAATGGCGAAATAATCGAATGCCCACTGTGTTTTTGCCGTCGTAAAGAGGCTACCTTCGCGGCTGTAACTCACGTCCGAGAACAGCACCATCCTATCTGGGTAGCGGTTGACCCGACTCGCTTCAAAGATGTCCTTGATCGCTTCAAGATACGTCCGTGTAACCATGCCCTCTTGGGGAAGTATTAGTTCTTCCTTGACGGGGACATTTTCGTAGTAGATTGTTTCCTCCTCGGGCAGCATCACTGCACGATTTATTTCAGGAGCGGGTGTATCGTTTATACTCCCGTTGGCAATGCGTTGGAGATGGCGGTATTGGAGGGGGCGGTATTCGGCGGCGCGGAGGGCGAGTTCGGGGTCGCGCTTGCTGATGGTCACGGACTCGTTGTGAACAGTCCGGCGCTGTGCGATGCGGGCGGCGAACTCGTCCATCGTGACGTCGCTGTCGGCATAGGCCGCCGCAGTGTCACCGTCGAACGATGTTTCCGAGAGCAGCTGCCCCTTTTGATCGACGACACGAACGCGATACGTGTCGGGTCGCAAGAAGTCGTCGTTTCCTTTGGCAGCCTCGACAGTCGGGCGCGTTGAGAGGAAAGCCGTCAGAGCGAGGTCGCGCGCGGCCTCCATTTCAGCGTCTTGGACCGTCCAGTCCTCAGGTTTTGTCACTGTCACCGAGACCAGACGGTCATCGGCCGATCCACTGCTATCGTACAAGAAGTCACGCGGCGGGTAGTCATCGTAGAGTGCGCCCATCTGGCTGGCGTAGGAGTCGTAGTTGAGATAGCCAGGGGTCGGTGTGAGCGTCGACCTCGGTGTGGGTGTCGGTGTTACTGTCGGCGTGGGCGTCGCCTCCTGGGTTGGCGTCTCTGGTGTGTCCTGGCCGGGCGTAGACGTGGCGGCGCCAGCGTCTCCCCCAGAGAGAACGCCGGAACAGCCCGCTAACACCACGACACTCAAGAGGGCTACGAGCTCGGTGAGATTACGCCCTGACATGATTACCCCCGATCATTCCTTGGTACGTTCCTGGCATGGTATAAATATTCATCAGAATTGGTGTGTTAGGCACTGTAAAATTGCATTCTCGAAATTGTTGAATCAAACTCATAGAGCTTCGGCGGGTGGTTGATTGTCGAGCGCTTGATGACTTCGCAGGTGATTGTAGTAGTGGAAGAAGCCAGTCAGCCAGCGTTCCGCGCTGGCCT
>JAHENO010000009.1 GCA_018609945.1 Haloarculaceae archaeon
CCGCGCGAGGTGCTGTTCGTCGACGAGTTCCCCAAGACACAGAGCGGAAAGATCGTCCGGCGCATCATCCAGGGCGTCCACACCGACGAGGACCTCGGTGACCTCTCGAGTATCGAGAACCCCGAGGCGATCGACGAACTCGAAGCAGCGCGGTGACGCTGTCGGCGCGCTGTCAGTCTACGGGATCCCGGAGCCTACATGTAGCCCAGATCGCGCAGGCGTTGCATCAGGTCCTCCTTGTCCTGTGCTCGGCCGGCACGCTCGGTCGTGTCCTCCAGATTCTGGAGCCAGGCCGGTTCCTCGGTGGTCTTCTCGGTCGAGACCTCGCTGCCGAGCGACCGGAAGCCTGCGAAGTACTTCGGCGACACAGGGATGTCAGCCTGGACGACGCCGTTCGGCAGGTCGTCGTCACTCTGGGGGACGTACCCGTCGTCGGGGAAGCCCTCGACAGTGTCCGGCACGACGAAGTGCCAGAACGCTTCCCAGACGTCCCGTTCCGTGAACTGGAGGATCGGCTGGATCCGGTCGTGGGGCGGGTACGTCTCGGGGTCGTGGCGCGGCGAAAAGAACGTCTCGTCGGCCCGTGCCTCCTGTTCGTCCCAGCGCACGCCCGAAATGACGCCGTCGACGTCGTACTCTTCGAGCGCTCCGTTCAGCGCGACCGTCTTCAGGAGGTGGTTGCCGACGTAGGTGTCCAGCAGGAACGGGAAGGTATCCTCCTCGTACTCGAGGATGTTCCGGACGTGGTGCTGGTTGTGCTCCGAGAGCGCCTCGACGGGGATATCGTCGCCGGGTTCGAGGCCGTGTTCCGCGACGTACTCGCCGACGTCCTCGTTGCGGGCGTAGATGACCTCCAGGTCCCACTCGTCGGCCCAGTGGTCGACGAAGTCGTGAATCCCGTCGAAGTGCTGGAAGTGGTCGATGAATACTGCCGCGGGGACCTCCAGGCCGAACTGCTCGGCGACCTCCTTGATGAAGTACAGCGTGAGCGTCGAATCCTTGCCGCCGGTCCACATCACGACCGGCTTCCGGTACTGTTCGAGACCCTCTCGGGTGACCTCGATGGCCTGCTCGATCTTGTCCTGAATGGTCGGGTAGTCGTCCGGGTCCTCGCCCTCGCCTGCCGTGTAGTCCACGTCGAGATACTCCGGGAACGAATCTGTCTCCGACATTGTAATGAGATGTAATTAGGAACCCGATAAGTGCCTTTCGGAACGGGGAATAGCGTGATATCCGGTGGCACAATTAACGTGCGAGGGGGGCGGAGGGGACGTATGACGTTCTCGACAGGGGTACGAGCGCGCCTGGAGACAGCCAGAGTCGGGCGGCTGGCGACTGCAGACGGGCGCGGCCGGCCGAGCGTCGTTCCGTGCTGTTTTGCCGTCCAGGACGGGTCGCTCGTTTCGGCGCTCGACGACAAACCGAAAGATCGGGACGCTCGCGAACTCCGGCGCGTCCGGGATATCGAGGCGAACCCCTACGCGGCCGTGGTGGTCGACGAGTACACACCCGAGTGGTCGGAGCTGTGGTGGATCCAGATCCGGGGTCGGGCAGGGCTAGTCGGCCCCGGCGAAGAGGATCACGCGGCGGGAGTCGAGACACTCCGTGAGAAGTACGACCAGTACGCCGACCACGCGATCGAAAGGCGGCCACTCGTTCGGATCACGCCGGGACACGTCCGGTCGTGGGGGCTGGAGTGATAATGACTGCTGTAGTTCATTACCGGATCGACCGCACGACGGACCGCGGTCGGCCTGGAAAATAGCTACAGCAGTCATTATGAGAGGCGCACCCGGGGTCGCTACACCGACGTCGCGGCCGCGTAGCCCCCGGCGGCGACCGCCATCCCGAGGACGAGCAGCGCGTAGTTCGCCACGGGGTTGGCCGCCCGCACCAGGTCCAGCGAGACGTGCCGGCCGTCGAGGGGCGCGAACGGCCGGACGCCCATCGGCGTGAGCGCGTCCGCGGCGATGTGCGAGAGGATTGTTCCCGTCCCGACCAGGAACCCGAAGGCGGCCAGCCCGGTCGTCGCGGCGGGATGGGACGATGACCCGACCCAGCCGCCGGCCGCGCCGGCGACGAGACCGACCGCGAGCGCGAACCAGACGGTGTGGGTCGGCCCGCGGTGGGCGAGTCCGGGCACGCGCTGGTCGTAATCGGGCACCATCGCGAGCCCCACCGCGGCGACGGCGCCGGCGAGCGCGACGGACTCGGCGCCGAAGAGCACCGCGACGGCTCCCAGCGGCGCGTACACGACCAGCGCTGCCCCGTAGTGGCCTTCGCGGTGCATAGTGGCGACGTTTCGGATCCGTTCGCGGCCTACGGACCGGGGGCTCATCAGCCCGACGCATCGGAACGCGGAGGAGGCAGTCTCCAGGACCGAACCGGGGGCTACTTTGCCGGTCCGGCCCGAAGGTTGCCCACATGACCCGGGAACTCGACGCGGAGACGCGCGCCGAGGCAGTCGTGGACGCGCTGGGACTCCTGTATCACAACGACCTCGACCCGGACGAATTCATGCTCTTCCCGGGAGACGACGGCGCGACCATCGCGACCGAGGACGACGCCGCATACTGGGAGACCGACTACGGCTCCCGCGAGGGATTCGAGTGTCTCGTCCGGACTATCCTGAGCCAGAACACCTCAGACGCGGCCAGCCAGCCCGCTCACGACGCCCTGGTGGACCGGTACGGCCCGAACCTGGCGGAGTCGCTGGCCGATGCGGATCACGCCGAACTCGCCGAGACTATCAGATCCGCCGGGCTGTACAACCAGAAGGCCGAGAAGATCGTCGGGGCCGCCGAGTGGGTCCGCGAGAAGTTCGGGTCCGCGGGCGCGTTCGACGAGTTCGTGGTCAGCGGCGACCCGGGAGAGGTGCGCGAGACGCTGCTCTCTATCGACGGCGTCGGGCCGAAGACGGCCGACTGCGTGCTCCTGTTCGCCGGGGGTCGGGCCGGCGTCTTCCCCGTCGACACGCACGTCCACCGGATCGCCCGCCGGATGGGGCTGGCGCCCCCGGACGCCGACCACGAGCGTGTCCGGGAGGCGATGGAGGAGGCAGTCCCCGGCGGGAAGTGCGGGTTCGGCCACACGGCGATGATCCAGTTCGGTCGCGATTACTGCACCGCGCGCAAACCCGCGTGTCTGGACGACCCCGAGGCCTGTCCGCTGGCCGACCTTTGTGAGCAGGTCGGCGTCGACACGCTCGCCGGCGAGGTCACCGACCCGGCAGAGGCGGTCGACTGACCGGCGTCATGCCGGGACTCGTCGCGTCGCTCGGACTCGCCGCGGTCGCAGTGGCGGTCGTCTGGGTGGGGAGCGACCGCTTTGCGGGGTCTGCGGAGCGCCTCAGCAAACACTACGGCCTGCCCGTGGCCGTCCACGGGGCAATCGTAGTCGCCGTCGGGTCGAGTTTTCCGGAGATCAGTTCCATCGTCATCAGCACGGTCGTCCACGACGAGTTCGCGCTCGGGGTCGGTGCCATCGTCGGGAGCGCCATCTTCAACCTCCTCGTCATCCCGGCGCTGTCGGCGCTGTCGAGCGAGACGCTGGGAGCGACCCGCAGTCTCGTTCACAAGGACGCCCAGTTCTACGTCATCAGCGTCCTCATGTTGTTCGTCGTCTTCGCGCTCGGGGCGACATACGTCCCCGGCGGAACGAACAGCGCCGCCATCCTGACACGGGAGCTGACCGTACTGCCCCTGGCCACGTACGGCATCTACGTTTTCCTCCACCAGCAGGACGCCAGCGACCACGTCGCCCCGGCCTCGACCGCTGTCAGTCCCCGCCGCGAGTGGGCCACGCTCGCGGTCACGCTGGTACTCATCGCGGTGGGCGTCGAGGGCCTCGTCCGTGCCGCCCTCTCGCTGGGTGACCTGTTCGGCACGCCGAGTTTCGTGTGGGGACTGACTGTCATCGCCGCGGGGACGAGCCTCCCCGACGCACTCGTCAGCGTTCGGGCTGCCCGGAACGACGACAGCGTCACGAGCCTCACGAACGTCCTCGGGAGCAACACCTTCAACCTCCTCGTCGCCATCCCGGTCGGCGTACTGCTCGCAGGGTCGGCCACCATCAACTTTCTCGCGGCGGTGCCGACGATGGGCTTTCTCGCGCTCGCCTCGCTCGTGTTCGTCGTCTTCGCCCGCACGGGGCTCGAACTGTCCGACCGCGAAGCCTACGGATTCCTCCTCCTGTACGCGGTGTTTCTGGGCTGGATGACGCTCGAATCGGTCGGCCTCATCGAGACCGTCCAGGGGATCTAACAGAGTCTGCCCGGACGAGCCACCACCTCCATGTCTCGACTAAACCGGAAGGGAACGGGTGCCTCAGACGAACCGGAACGTTTCGAGGTTCTTGGGCGCGAAGGTGCGCATGTTGAACTCGTGGTACAGCGCCGAGGAGAGGTCCTGCACACTGGATTCGTCGCCATGGACACACAGCACCTTCTCGGGGCGGGGATTCATCGTCCGGACGAAGTTCTCCAGGCCCTGCCTGTCGGCGTGGCCCGAGAAGCCGTCGACGGTCTCGACGTTCATCTCGAGGGTCATGGTGTCGCGCCGTCCCCGGCCGTTGCCGTTCCCGAGGGGGACGTCGCGGCGTCCGTTCTGGATGCGCCGGCCGAGCGTCCCCTGGGCCTGGAAGCTGACGAACGTCAGCGTCGAGTCGGTGTCACCGCCCAGGTGTTCCAGCCAGGAGAGGATCGGACCACCCTCCATCATGCCAGACGTCGAGAGGACGATGCAGGGCTCGCCGTCGGCCACCTCGCGGCGTTCCTCCTCGCCGCCGTCGATGTGGTTGAACTGCTCGGCCAGGAAGGGGTTCTCGTCCTCGTGGAAGATGCGGTCACGGATGCCGTCCCGCAGATACTCGGGGTACGTCGAGTGGATGGCCGTCGCCTCCCAGATCATCCCGTCGAGGTGGACCGGGACCGTCGGGAGTTCGCCCTCACGCATCGCCTCCTCCAAGACGAGCATGATCTCTTGGGAGCGGCCCACGGCGAAGGCGGGCACGACGACTTTCCCGCCCCGCGTGAGCGTGTTCTCGACGATCTGCTTGAGTTTGCGCTCCGAATCCTCCTGGTCGGTCTGGTAGTCGTTGCGCCCGCCGTAGGTGGATTCGAGGACGAGTGTCTCCACGCGGGGGAACTCGTTGACAGCGCCGTTGAACAGGCGGGTGTCCTCGTAGTGGATGTCACCCGAGAAAGCGACGTTGTAGAGCCCGTCGCCGATGTGGAAGTGACAGATCGACGACCCGAGGATGTGGCCGGCGTTGTGCAGGGTGAGTTTGATGTCGGGCGCGATGTCCGTGACGTCCCCGTACTCCAGGGGGATGGTATGCTTGATCGCGTCCCGAACCATCTCGGATTCGTAGGGCGGGGTGCGGCCCTCCTTGGCGGCGATGTCGAGATAGTCCAGTTGGAGTAGTCCCATCAAGTCGCGGGTGGGTTCGGTGGTGTAGATGGGGCCGTCGTAGCCGTACTTGTAGAGGAGCGGGATGAGCGCCGAGTGGTCGAGGTGGGCGTGGGTCAGGACCACGGCGTCGATGTTGCTGGGGCCGGCACCCAGCGCCTCGGGCACCTGGAGGTAGGGCACTTCGCCCTCGGCGCCGGGCTTGTCGCCACAGTCGATCAGCACCCGCGTCTCGGGCGTCGAGAGGACGAACGCGGCCCGGCCGACTTCGCGACAACAGCCCAGCGTCGAGATGCGGACGTACTCGTCGTCGGACATCTTCTCGCGGTGGATCTGTCTGCCGATCCGTTCGAGGATGTCCCGGCGCTCCTCCCGTTCCTGCTTGAGGAAGTTCCGGACGTTCGTAACGGTGGAGGACTCGATCGGCGGTGTCCGGACCACCTCCGGGGTCCAGCCGACCTCCTGTGTGATCTCCCGGAGGGTCGACCCGTGGCGGCCGATGACCATCCCCGGTTTCTCGGCCTCGATGACCACCTCGCCCGTGTCGGGGTGGAAATCCAGGTCGGTCACGCCGGCCTCCTCCGGGATGACCGAGCGGATGCGGTCGCGGGCGTCCGTCGGCTGGGAGAGCACCGAAGGGTCGGGCCGGACCGTGATCCGCTTGCGGAGCTTCGAGGCCAGCTGGCGGATCAGATCGCCCTTGCGGGCGAACTTACGTGGGTCGCGCGTGTACACCACCAGCTCCGGGCCCTCGTAGGTGACCTCGGTGATCGTGATGTCGCTCGGGACTTCGCTCGTGATCTCTGCTCGTATCTCTTCGAGTTGTCTGTCTACCGTACTCATAGTCTCGAAATCCGGGTCCCGTGACTGCCGACACGCGTCTCGCCGCGAGGGGTCACCGACCCACCGTAGCAGGACGGCACAGTAGGACCAGTCATTTCTCGGTGTTCGTGTCGCCCGCTCTCGCGGGTACTCTCCGGACGAAACTGCCCGGAAAACCGATCTATACCGTCCGTAGTCCCCTCCGGTTATAAAAGTCTTCCCAAACGTTACAACCCGCGCCGCCCGGTGGAGCGTATGCGAGTGACGCCGGAGACCGTTCGCGCCGAACGCGAGTGGGTGCACGGGCGTGCAGACACCGTCGTGCCGCTGATAAACGATGTCCGCGCCGACCTCGGGGACCTGTTCGATACCGACGTGGACGAGGTGTCGCCAGGACAGTACCGGGGTGCAGTCGACGACGTATTCGCGGACGGCGACCTGGCTGTCAACGTCGCCACGCTGGTGTGCTTGCTCCGGAACCTCGACGTCGCAGACGACTATCCGGGGTTCGTCGTGGACGAACTGCTGGGCCGCGAACTCGCAGGGATGATCGCGGGTACGCAGCCGTTGCGCATGCTCGGGGAGGCGACCTTCCACTTTGCCGACGTCCACACCCACGGCGAGGCGAGCGCGGCCGCCGGCGCGGACGACCTCGACGCCGCGCTCGCGGCAGGCTTCCAGACCCGCCTGCCCGGATGGAACTGGACTGAAAGCGAGAGCCCGTTTTCAATCCAATAGCGATTGGCAGCAGAATCCAGGCACCCCCTGGTACTGTCTGCTGTCTGTCAGAATCGGCGTGCGAGATGGATGGCGTGTGGCGTATGTCTATCATCGGAAGACTGGGGTTAGTCTCTCTCGTTGACTCCCGTAGCCGTATATACATCTTAGGCGAGTCCCGCCGAGAGCAACAGGTGGCCGACGAAGACGAGAATGCTTCCGCCTGTAAATGCTGGAACTACACCGACTTCGATGATCCAGTACCAGTGGATCAGGAGATACCCGGCCAGGAGAAATCCGCCCATGACGGTTTTGTCTCGCCGGTAGAGGTACCCAGCACCCCACATCACGAAATTCAAACCGGCGGCCAGCCAACGTTCGATCGAACTCACGTGTCCTATTCACGTCGGAGGCGCTCGCGTCGTTGTTCGAATTCCTCGTCGGAGAGATCTCCACGCGCATAGGTGAGTCGCAATTCTTCGAGTGCGGCATCGGTCCCTTCGCTACCAGGCCGGGTAACCGCTCGATACAGTAGGTAGCCGCCACCGAGAAGAATCACGAGCGGGACCATCCACATCACGAGCCACAGCCCCAGTCCTCCCGTCCCGTTCCACATCCCGCCATCCAACATGTGTCCGCCGCCCCACATTCCCATCATTGGCCATGCGAACACCATCATCAACACGGGGAGAAGTAACACGATGGAGACGACGAGCAGAAGCAGGCGGACGAGGTCGTTACTCTCAGCCATAGAGGGAGTTGGCGGACAGGAGCAATAAACCCAAAGGTGAGTCCCACGAATCAAGAATTGTACCGTGTCAGCCATCCGATTTTGCTTTTGCAGAATCGATACTCTGTACTCTATATCGATCACACAGATTCCAGTCAATCGGGAATCTCTCACGTTGGCACAGACGAGGACTTTCCCGACGGGGCACAGCGCGGACCCGCGACGGGAAGACAGCGGGTTTATACTCGCGCCCGTGGACACACCGGTATGAGCGATTCGGAGCAGGAACTCGGCATCACCGAGTCGAAGGAACACGCCACCGG
>JAHENO010000010.1 GCA_018609945.1 Haloarculaceae archaeon
AATCTGGGGACTGGTTTTGTATAAACCCACCGAATACGGCGGCCCTCCCTCACTATTCCGCCTCGCCCGGGTCCCTCGCGCCCGCCGCCGATTCCGCCCCGCTCTCGTCGGTCCGGGGCGGCCCTCTCTCCCGCGTGCCCGACCGGTCGGCCGTCCCGCTGCTGTCGTCGGTCAGGCCGCTGTCGTCGGTCGGGCCGCCGTCCTCGGTCGGGTCGGTGCTTTCGAGGACGCTCTCGGGGAGTCCGTCGATCTCCCGGAGAAAGTCGGGGCGCTGGCCGTCCTCGAGCCCGATTGCACGCAGGCGGTCGCGGAACTCCTCGGCACGGAACCGGTCCGAGAGCCGGGCGTTCGCCACGACGGTGAACAGGAAGATGCCGATGCCGAGAAAACCCAGCGCCGCGACGACGACGAACGCGAGGTTGAGCGCCTGCGTGTTCACCCCTGGCTGGGAGAGGACGCCACCGAGAAACAGCACCCACGCCCCGAGCAGGACCAGCCCGGCGAGGACGTGGACGCCGGCGACGACCTGCAGGACGGTGTTGCCGAGCGCACTGGAGCTGTCGTCGGGAATCTCCGCCGGACTCGGCAACAGGTCGCCCTCCGGCATCTCGGGGGCGTCGTAGGACTCCATCGAACACAGCGCGACGGTGGGTTTGACGTCCCGGAGGACCGTCCCGCGCCCCTCGACGCTCCCGTCGGGGTACACCGCGGCGTAGCCCGTATCGGAGTAGGCCACGACGAGGTCGTCGAACCGTTCGACGCGGGCGAAGACGTCCCGGTTTTGCACCCGGTTCTTCAGGTCGGCCTCGACCCTGTCCAGGAGGTGCTCGCCCGTGATCCACGTCTCGGGGTCGAAGGCGGCCTCCCACTCCTCGGGACTCATCTCCGCCATGTCTCCGGGACTGAAGTTCTCGAAGTCGTAGGTCTCCTCCACCTGCTTGCGCAGGGCCTCGACGTCCTCGGCTCCATCCCCCTCCTCGCCCGGCGGGTCCGTGTGCTGGCGGGTCTCCGCGGATTCGGGGGTTGCCTCCTCGGAAGATGTGCGCGTCTCCTCGGGGGATCCGCGGTCCGGCTCTTCCGGGGATTCGGGGGACGTGTGCGTTTCGTCCGGGGACTCGCCCATTGTCGGAGCTTAGGGCGGGACGACCCTTAGCGTGACGGTTGTGTGCCGTCCCCAGCGGTTATGTGCGTCGGCGTCCACAGCCGTGGCGTGGCGTCGGTCGCGCTCTCCTACGAGGAGGGAACCGTCCGCGTCGAGAGCGACGCGTCCCTCGACGCGCTCGACCTCCCGGGCGTCGAGTACGACCCGCGCTCGGAGACGGGCCGGGCACCGGCCTACCGGTACGCCGACCTGCGGGACGCGCTCGCCGAACGGGCCGGCGCGGACCTCGCCGTCGAGGACCGCGTCTTCGAGTTGCCGTCGCTGTCGCTGTCCTCGACCTACCGGCTCCGAGAGTACCAGCGGGCGGCCCTGGACGCGTGGCTTACCGGCGAGGGCAACGCGGGCACCGGCCCCCACGAACGGGGCGTGCTCGAACTGCCGACCGGCAGCGGCAAGACCGTCATCGGCATCGCCGCCATGGAAGAGATAGGAACGCCGACGCTCGTGGTGGTGCCAACCATCGACCTGCTCGACCAGTGGCGCGGCGAACTCGAACGCGAGTTCGACGTCCCCGTCGGCCAGCTCGGCGGGGGCCAGCAGCGCGTGGCCGACGTTACCGTCTCGACGTACGACTCCGCGTACCTCCGCGCCGACGACCTCGGCGACCGCTTCGGGCTCGTGGTCTTCGACGAGGTCCACCACCTCGGCGGCGAGGGGTACCGCGACATCGCGCGCCTGCTGGCCGCGCCCGCCCGACTGGGGCTGACGGCCACCTTCGAGCGCCCGGACGGCGCCCACGAGGCGATCAGTGACCTGCTCGGCCCGCTCGTCCACCGCGTCGACGTCGCGGACCTCGCGGGCGAGCACCTCGCCGAGTACGACATCAAGCGCCTCGAAGTCGCGCTCACTCCCGAGGAGCGGGAGGTCTACGAGCGCCACCAGGAGACGTTCACCGACTACCTCGCCCAGTCGGGCATCCAGCTCCGGAGCGGTAGCGACTACCAGGAACTGGTCAAGCGGTCGGGCAACGACCCGCGGGCCAGGGAAGCGCTGCTCGCCAAACAGCGCGCCCGCGAGGTGATGATGAACGCCGAACGGAAGGTCGACCGCCTGGCCACGCTGCTCGATCGCCACCGCACGGACCGGGTCATCGTCTTCACCGCCCACACCGACCTCGTCTACCGCCTCTCCGAGCGGTTCCTGATCCCGGCGATCACCCACGAGACGCCCGCCAGCGAGCGAAGCGCCATCCTCGAAGGCTTCCGCGAGGGGTCCTACTCCCGGATTGTGACCGCGAACGTTCTCGACGAGGGGGTGGACGTCCCCGACGCCAACGTCGCGGTCGTCCTCTCGGGGTCGGGCAGCGAGCGGGAGTTCACCCAGCGGCTCGGCCGGATTTTGCGGCCCAAAGACGACAACGGGCGGGCGCTTCTCTACGAACTCGTCACCGAAGAGACCGCCGAGGAACGGGTCGCGCGGCGACGGCGGTGATCGGTTGGTCGCATTTATATTCCGCAAGGCCGTAGTGTCGGACGTGCCAGCCGGTTACGACCCACAGGAGGTACCACTGTACGAGAGCCGGGAAGTCCTCGAGACGGAGTACGCCGCCGCCGAGCGTGCGGGTGAGCCGTTCTTCGCCGTGGAGGCCTACGACGACGGCTACGCGGTGACCTACGACCTGCTGCCGACGGGGAAGGAACTCGCAGCGCCCGCGGCCTCCGAGGTCGGCGAGCGCCTCACCCGCGAGATCGAGGACATCGTCGCGGACGAACGGATGCCGACCACCGAGGTGAGCCGGTCGGTGAGCGCCTCGCTGGGCCACGTCGCCTTCTTCGGGCGCGAACACAGCGCCCGCCGGGTGGCTGCCGCCATCTCGACGGTCGTCCTCGACGAGGCCAACTGGGTCGATGCGTCGCCGCCCAGCGACGCCGTCGGATCGCGACGGAACTGACGCGTGGATTTTTGACGCCCGGCCACCCACGGACGCACAGTGCTCACGAAGGACCTGCTTCGCGTCTCGCGGGCCGGCGGTGGCTACCACCCGCAGTTCGCCGACGCCGCCGCGGAGTCACTTGCGGCCCGGATCATCGGCTGCTACCAGGGCCACGTCGGCGAGCCCCGGGCGGATCTCGAAGCGGCCCTGACCGACATCGAGCGCGACAGCGAGGACTTCAAACTGGTCCGGGGATTCGCCAAACTCGTAGACCGCGAGGCGACCTACGAGACGCGAGCGCCGATCGAGCCGGCGCGCGCCCGCCGGGCTGCCTTCGCCGCCGGCGAGGCAGTCGGCGTCGTCACCGAGGCCGAGCGGGCGGACGCGCTGGCCCGCGCGGCCGAGCGACTGGAGACCGACCCCGAGGCCGTCGAGACGTCGCTCTATGCCGACCGCGAGGAACGGCAGGTCCTCGTCGACGTGGACGTCCGCTGGACGCCCGAGACGCTCGTCGAGCAGTACAACCTCTCGCTGGCCCAGACCGCGCTGTTCGACGCCACCGAGGTCCGCGTCCGGAGCAGCGATCCCAAACGGGTGGTCTCCGCGGTCAAGCGCCTCCGCCTGCTCTACGAGGTGCGCCGGCTGCCCGAGAGCGAGCGCCGCGTCGTCGGCGAGACCGACCGCGAGGTGGTCGTCACCGGCCCCGACGCCCTCTTTCGGCGCAGCCGCCGCTATGGAACCCGGTTTGCTCGCCTGCTGCGGACGGTGGCCAAAACCGCCGAGTGGCGCCTGGAAGCGACGATCGACGACCGCGGGACCGAGCGCGAACTGACCCTCGCGACGGGCGATGTGACCGTCCCCGGCGTTTCCCCCGTCGCCGAGGTCACCTTCGACAGCGGCGTCGAGGCCGACTTCGCGGCCCGCTTCTCCTCGCTCGACCTGGACTGGACGCTCGTCCGCGAGCCGGATCCCGTCCCCGCGGGCGAGCACGTCGTCATCCCCGATTTCGCGTTCGACTACGACCACGGCGAGTTCCGTGTCTACTTCGAAATCATGGGGTTCTGGACCCCCGAGTACGTCGAGAAGAAACTCTCCCGGCTGGCGGACGTCGAGGACGTCGAGATACTGGTCGCCGTCGACGAGTCGCTCGGACTGGGCGAGGACGCGGCCGAGAGCCGGACCGACTCCGGGGACGCCAGCGCGGAGATCGAGGCCCGCGACCACCGCGCGATTCCCTACTCGGGGATGGTCCGGGTCAAGGACGTCCGCGACGCGCTGCGCCGCTACGAGGAGCGGCTGGTCGCCGAGGCGGCCGCCGACCTGCCCGAGGAACTGCGGCCCGAGGCCGACGTGGTGACGCTCGAATCGGTCGCCGCCGAGCATGGCGTCAGCGAGAGCGCAATCGAGGGCAAGGCCTTCCCGGAACACGAGC
>JAHENO010000011.1 GCA_018609945.1 Haloarculaceae archaeon
GTCGTTCATCGCCGCGACGGGTGCCGACCTGCCGGTCCAGACTTCGAAAGCCTCCACGCCCTGGTAGAGGAGCATCCACGCGCCGTCGACCGTGGTCGCGCCGGCCGCACTGGCGTCGCGGAGCAGCCGCGTCTCGATCGGCGAGTACACCGCGTCCAGCACCGCGAGGTCGGCATGCAGCGCCTCGGCGGGCACGGGCGAGCGGTCCTCCTCCATCCCGACGCTCGTGGCGTTGACCAGCACGTCTGCCCCGGCCAGCAGGTCCGGCAGTGCATCCAGCCCGTGGCCCGCCACGGCCTCGGGTCCGTCGGGATGTGACTCCGCGACAGCGTCCGCGAGGTCCTGTGCCTTCGGCTCGGTCCGGTTGGTGACGTGGACGGCCATTCCCTCCTCGGCAAGCGCGAAGGCCACGGCCCGGCCGGCACCCCCCGCGCCGACGACGACCGCAGTGCCTGCCAGTTCGACGCCGTGATGGGCGAGCGCGCGCGTCACCCCCGCGGCGTCGGTGTTGTATCCTTTCGGCGGGTCAGTCGTGAGGTCGATGGTGTTGACTGCCCCGACGCGGGTCGCCAGCGGGTCGGGGTCGACGGCCGCCAGCACCTCCTGCTTGAACGGGATGGTGACGTTCAGTCCAGCCACCCCCAGCGTCGTGGCGCTCTCGACGGCCGCCGCGCCGGCCTCGGCGGGCGGTTCGAAAGTCACGTACCGGGCGTCCAGTCCCAGTTCGGCGTAGGCGGCCTCGTGCATCGGCGGCGACAGGGAGTGCTTGACCGGGTTGCCGATGAGCCCGTAGACGTCCATACCCGCGTCTCGGCCGCTGCCAGTAAATGCGTTGCCGGTTCCAGGTCCTACGGTCTTTTATTCTCGAGCGACTAGGCCACCCATGCGCCGGCGCCCGCCCTCGGGGAGACTGACGCTCCTCGATTTCCTCGACGTGGCCCTGCTTGGGTCGATCGCCCTCTCTGCCGGGGTGTCGCTGGTGACGCCCATCGGCGTCGAGGGACCACCTCCGGAGGCTGGTCCCGCCAGCACTGCGACGGTCCTCCTTGTCCGGGCACTCGCCGCCCTCTCGGGAACCTGGGAGGCGCTCGGCGTCCTGCTGGTGCTTTCCGGGACTGCGATGCTCCTCGTCGGGCCGCTGTGGGTGTTCGTCGTCCAGCCGCTCGGCCGCCGCGGGTACCTCTGACGCGTCCCTCGGCGAGGCGGCCTCCCGGTGCCGGCGGTTCGGGGCCGGCGCGGGTTAGGGCTCCGGGAGATCACCGACCTGCACGTACTGCCAGTACAGGTACAGGAAGTATGCGATCGCGACGACCATCCCGAGCGCGGGGAGGAGATAGCCCTGCCAAAATACGGCCATCGTGACCAGCACCGCGCCCACGAGTATCAGCCGGACGAACAGGAACCCGAGGAGGTTGCTCAGGAAGCGGCCGTACGGGCCCATGGCCGGCGACTCACCGATAGTACCAGCTCCAGACCGGCCCGGCGACGACGAGCGCGAGCCCCAGCGCGACGAGGAGCAGGGGCAGGTGGCCCAGGGAGACGACGGACGCGCCGGTCGTCGCCGACTGCGTGCTGGTACTGCCTGTCGACGGGTCTGACAGCAACAGCAGGGCGGCGTCCTGGGGGAGCATCGCCGGGTACGACCTGTCGGGCGAGACGTTGAAAAACCGGATGAGGTGGGGCATCGACCCCGCGGCGTCCGCCACGTAGTTCAGGGTGACCCCGATCCCTGCGAGGATGACACCAAGGAGGCTGATGTCGAGGCCGGACGAGCGGGCGACCTTCGGCGGCACCATCACCCGTAATTTGGCCCGTAGCCGCATAGGTTTTCTGACGCGGTGTCCGCGTCCCGCTCGGGGACCCTCTGTCACTGGAAGTATCCCCGCACCCG
Source organism: Haloarculaceae archaeon (assembly GCA_018609945.1). Classification (GTDB taxonomy): domain Archaea; phylum Halobacteriota; class Halobacteria; order Halobacteriales; family Haloarculaceae; genus SW-9-67-25. The sequence goes on from JAHENO010000011.1 coordinate 1,892, forward strand.
CGGGTAGAGGACGCGTCTGGCGAATGAGAACGCGAGGTACGCGAAGAAGGCCGCCACCAGGTACCCGATGCCCTCGACGATCAGGTGGTCGGCACCCGCATCGCCCCCGCCGGGATGGGCCACCGCACGCCCCGCGGCCGCCAGCACCGCGAACGCGACAGCCGCGGCCGGGAGCACGACCCGGGACAGTTGCGGAGGGATGGTCGGCGCCACGGGGTCACCTCCCGTGCCAGGCGGTGCAGACGGTCTCGACGACGTTCGTGTGGCCCTCGTTCGCCCCGATGGATTCGTGGGCCGAGGTGTGGAAGTCGTACCAGCCGGCCAGCTGGGTCTGTGCGAGGATGATGCCGTCCATCGCCTCGCCCAGCGCCCGCTTGCTCGCGCCGCGGGACAGCCCGACCGGTTCGGTCACCGCGTACAGCTTGAACCGGTACCACTGCTTGTTCGGCGGGTCCGGGCCGACGTACCCGTAGTCGCTGCCGCCGGGGCTGTTCCCGCCCTGGACGACCCCCTCCGGTGGGTTCCAGCCCTCCGGAACCGTGCCGATGTCGGGCGGAATGTTCCAGACCAGCCAGTGTGTGTACTCGCCGCCGGGGGCATCCGGGCCGTCCATGACCAGTACGAGCGAGTGGGCGCCGCCGGGGACGCCCCCGACCGCCAGGGGCGGGTTCACGTCCTCGAAGAAGTGGCCGAACCGGTTCGGAATCCGCTCGCCCTCCTCGAAGGTCGGCGAGGACAGGCGGAGGTCGCCCCGCTGGGAGACGTCGCCGAACGCGGGATTGCCCTCGGGAGCGCGCTCGCCCGGGAGGAGCGCGCACCCCCTGACGACCCCGATCCCCCCGACTCCCGCGAGACCGAGGCCGAGGCCGGACGCGAGGGCTGCCCGGCGCGTGACTGGTGTCGCCATGGGGACTCTTCTCGCCGAACGGGCCTAAGCGCTCGCTAACCAACCGGTAACCCGGCGGGGGTCACTCGAAGGTCAGTTCCTCCCGCCAGATGATCTCCCCGGCACTCCCGGTTGTCTTGAGTTCCTGCAGGACGTACTCCCCGTCGGGCAGGTCCTCCCGCTGGGTCACCTCCTCGGGGGTGAGCGCCTCGTCGTAACTCGTCACCCGCGGATTCGGGTCGGGGACCCGGCGCTCGAGCACGTATCCCTGGACCTCGTAGTCCTTTGTTCCGTCGTCGGTGCCGATCAGCGACCGGATCGTGTCTAGGATCGGGGCCATGGCCCTCACCCCACACATGAATGGTTTCCCACTTGGTCCTTTCTCCGCAACCCGTTCCGACGCGGGTGAAAAATGAGTAAAATATTATACTACTGTTCATTTCACTTCTTTAAAAGCTGAATTAATTGGTGAGATTTATATTGTATCGGTTTGAATCTGGGAATGTCTATATAAATCTATGTATAATTGAAGATAACGGACACGACGTGACAGGCTGAGATAACGAACCGCGAGGGAAGGAACCATGGACGACGCAACCGACACGGACGGGCGAGAGGAACCGACACGGACCGACGGTGGCGAGACAGTCACCGACGCGGACATCTACGCCCCCGACGAGGAGGGCAGCGAGTACTTCGAGTCGGTGTTCCGGCCGACGAACTACGACGAGTTGGAGGACGCCCCCAAGACGGACGACTATCCAGACCAGGAGGGCAGTTACGGCATGGCCCAGGGCGGCGGGTACAAGCTGTTCGACCTCCCGAAGGTCCCGAAGGTCAGACACATCGTCGGCCCGAGCGCGATCATGCTCGGGGCGGCGCTGGGCAGCGGCGAGACGCTGTTCTGGCCGACGCTGATCGCGTCGAACGGCTGGGCGCTGTGGTGGGCGTTCTGGGTCGGCGTCGCCACCCAGTTCTTCATCAACACGGAGATTCAGCGGTGGTCGATGGCCACCGGCGAGAGCATCTTCCGTGCCTACGAGCGGGTCCACCTGGTCTGGCCGTGGTTTTTCCTGCTGGCCGGCTTCTTCCACGTCGGCTGGCCCGGCTGGGTGTCGGGCGCCGGTGAGGTCGGCGCGGCGTGGGTCGGCCTCGACCGCAGCCTCTGGTGGGCGATCGGCATCGCGCTGTTCATCTTCATCTACCTCAGCTACCAGGTCCACCCCATCATCTACCTGGTCGTCGAGAAGGCACAGACCGTGCTGATGGGGATCGCGATCTCGTTCGCGATCGTGCTGATCTTCATCGCGGGCGCGGTCGGCCAGCTGCCCAGCATGGCCGTGGGGGCGTTCCAGTTCGGCACGCTCCCGGCGGATATGGACATTGCGGTGTTCCTCGGCGGGCTGGCATACGCCGGGGCAGGCGGATACATCAATCTCTCACAGAGCTTATGGGCCCGCGAGAAGGGCTACGGGATGAGCAGCTACCAGGGTCGCGTGAAGAACCCGCTGATCGGCGACGAACCCGAGGCGATCCACGAGAACGGGATCACCTTCAAGGCCGACGAACTCAACATGCGCCGCTGGCGGTCCTGGTGGAAGGTCGTCCAGGCCGAGCACTTCCTGACGTTCGTGCTGGGCCTGCTGATCGTCACGATGTCGACCGCCTCCGTCGCCCGGAAGTTCGCCGCCGGGACCGACGAGGGCGCAATCGCCATGTGGCTCGACGTCATCGTCCCGCAACTGGGCGGCGCCGTCGCGTTCTTCCTGTACGGCGTACTGTTCATCGCGCTGTTCAGCACCCAGTACGCGATCCTCGAGGCGTTCGTCCGCAACAGCGTCGACATCGTCTACGAAGGATTCGGCCGCGCGCGGGGCTGGAATCTCGACCGGACCTTCTGGGCCCTGCTCACCATCTTCACGCTGTGGGGCATCGTCATCATCGGTGCCCGGTTCCAGCAGCCCTGGATCCTGCTGGTCATCGGCGCCGCCATCGCCGGCGTGATGATGTGGCCGTACAACGCGCTGACGATCATCCTGAACGTCACGAAGCTGCCGGAGCACGTCCAGCCCGGCTGGGCGCGGATCGTCGCCATGTGGTGGGCGACGGGCTTCTTCGGGTACTTCAGCGTGTTGCTGATCGCCGATCAGCTCGTCAGCCGGTTCGGCCTCGAGACGTTCGCGACCTCGCCCGCGGTCGCCGGTAGCTCGACCGGCGCGTACGTCCTCTGGGCGCTCGCAGTGCTCGTCCAGCTGTACACGATGTACCGCACCGCGACGGCCAAGATGGCCACCTCGGGCACGGTTGACGACGCCGACGTCGCGCGGGGCTTCCTGCACTGACCGCCACACCCACACGCTTTTATCGCAGGCGGCGACACCTTACCCAGCGATGGCTACACGGTCCGATTCGCTGCCGGCCTGGCTCGGGCGCGCCCTGGCGACGTACAGCCTCGCGGTCTACGCCGTCGGGCTGCTCGTGATCGCCCTGACGCGGGTTGCCGGCGACCGTCTCGGTGTCCCGTTCCCGGCGCGCGCCCGGCAGGCGGCCGTGGTGGTCGCGCTCGCCGTGATGGCGGTGACCTACCTCGCCGAACGCCGATTCACGCTCGACGGGGACGGGACGGACGGCGAGAGCGCGACGAGCGACGATGAATACTCCCTGACCGCGCGTGCGGCCGTGGCCGCGGCCGCCATCGGTGTCGCGGTCGCCGTCTACCTCGCCGTCGCGCTCGACCGCTTTTTCGCCGGCGCGCTGTTTATCTTCGGCGCGTACCTGTTCGTCTACATGGCCTACCGGTACGAGGAACGGGAGGGGGCGTGATGGCGGCCGAGGGCGCGCCGGCCGACCCCGACGACCTGCCCAGTTCCGACATCGAGGTCGAGGCGGCGGTCCACTTCCTGATGAAGGGGACCTTCCCGATGCGGATCGCGGAGGTGTTCTTCACCGCCCGCGGCGTCTACCTCGCAGACTACTCCTACATCACGCCGCTGCTGGGCCTGGGGACGCGCAAACACCGCAAGAACGCACAGGCCATGCAGGAACTGTACGAGACGTTCGGCATCGACGCGGTGTTGGTCCAGGCCGACCAGGTGACCTGGCTCGACTACGGGTTGCTCCACCGGGTCGAACTGTACAGCGGCGGCCGCTTCGGGCGCCCGAAGCTGACGGTCTACACGACGGACGGCCCCTCGTACGCCTACCGGTCGCTCGGCGACAGGGACTTCGAGTCCATGGTGAGCGACGTCCGGTCCGTCGCGGACCGCCACGGCCTCGACCTCGAGGTCGCCGACGCGGTGGGGCTCACCCCGCGCCGGAACGTGCGGCGGTTTTTCGACCAGGAATCGCCGCCCGAGCGCGAATGAGCGCCGCACCGCCCGTCGCGACCACCAGGCCGACGACGTACAACAGCACCACCAGCACCGAGAGCGGAGCCGGCCCCCGGCGGGACCGCTCGCGGCGGTCGAGCAGCCCGGCACACCGGTCGACGAACCACCGCACGGCCGCGGCCGTCCGCGAGTCGGGGTGGGCAGCCAGCGTCCGCGCGACCGGCGGGCTCACGAGGTAGTACAGCCCGACCAGCACCCGGCCCGGGACCGTCGGCCGGAGCGTCTCGTCCCGGAACTCGCGGAGCGTCTCGAGGGTCTCCCCCTCGCCGGCGACGGCGGTCGTCAGGAAACACGCCGGGTTGTGCTGGTGGACCTCGACGCGGACGACCTCGCCTTTCCGGTAGCGGGTGGTCTCTTCCTCCTCGAATTCCATCGAGGGGGCGACGATGAATTCCTCGGCGCTGTACCGGTAGTACACCTCGCCGTGTTCGACCTCCTCGCCCGAGGCGAGCGTGACGCGCACGAACTTCTCGCGGTCGTCGCCGATGTCGCCGGGCAGCCCCGCGAACGGGTCCTCCTCCGCCTCGTCGTCGCTGTCCGCGGCCATCGTATCGTCCCCGGGTTGGCTGTGGGGGCATAAGTGCGTTCCGAGGGTGGTTGTGCCGGCAGACCTGGATTCGGCGACAGTTTCGAAAACCATTCAAGCAGTACCGTAGTGGCTACGGATAGTGAGTCGCCTCCGCCACCCGCTCGTGGCCGTGGCCGTGACGACCTTGCTGACGCTGCCGTGGGTCGGAATCTGGGCGTCGGGAGCCCACCCCGGCAACTTCACGACCGTGTTCTTCAGCGGGCTGGCGATCCTCGGGGCTTCCTTCCTGCTGGCGTGGGGAGCCGAGACCGCAGAGAAGGACGTCCCCCGGGCCTTCGCTATCGCGGTGCTCGCGGTGCTCGCCGTGGCCCCGGAGTACGCTGTCGACGCGCTCTATGCCTGGAACGCCGGCGCCGGCGGCGCGACCGCGGAGGCCTGCGCGGAGTTCACGGCCGCCGAGATCGAGGCCCAGGGGAGCACGCTCGCGCGCGCCTGCCACGACGCGAACCTCGCCATCGCGAACATGACGGGCGCGAACCGCATTCTCATCGGCATCGGGTGGGCCGGTATCGCCGTCTTCACCGTGTGGCGCGCCGCGATCACGCGCGACCCCGCGGTCGTGGACCGCGAGGGATGGCTCGCGGACACCGTCACTCTCGACAGCGACATCGCCACCGAGATCACCTTCCTCTTCCTGGCGACCCTCTGGGCGTTTTTCGTGCCGCTCGGCGGGGGCATCGGAGCGTTCGACACGCTGTTCTTGGTCGGCCTCTACGTGTCCTACATCGGGCTGGTGCTCAAATCGGACATCGAGGCCAGCGAACACACCGTGGGCGTCCCGAAGTACCTGCAGGGGTGGTCCCGCCCCTGGCGCCCACTCGTGGTCATTCTCCTCTTCGGGTACTCCGGCGCGATGATCTTCATCGCGGTCGAGCCCTTCGCACACGGGCTGGAGGTCATCGGCGTCCAGAACGGCATCCCCGAGTTCTTCATGATCCAGTGGGTCGCACCGCTGGCCAGCGAATCGCCCGAACTCATCGTCGTCACAGTCCTCGTGATGAAGGCCCGGTCGACGGCGGGGTTCAACGCCCTCATCTCCTCGAAGCTCAACCAGTGGACGCTGCTGATCGGGACCATCGCGGTGGTTTACTCGCTGGCCCTGGGCGCCTACGGCACGCTCCCCTTCGACGCCCGGCAGGGCGCGGAGATCTGGATCACCGCCGGGCAGTCGTACTTCGCGCTCGCCATCCTCTGTAACTTCGAGATCAGCATCCGGGAGGCCCTGGCGCTGTTCGCCCTGTTCATCTCGCAGGTCCTGGTCGAGTTCGCCATCATCCGGGACCTCCTCGTGTTGCCGATCTCGAGTCACGACCTGTTGCTGGCGTACACGGCGGTCTACCTGGTGCTGGGGACCGGGCTGTTCGTCAGCCGGCGGCGGTCGGTGCGACGCCTGTTCGGCCTGGCCGGCGACGCCATCCGGACCGCCGTGGGCCGCGAGCCGATTCATCTGGAGCGGGCCGACTGATGCTCGGAATCGTCGTCTCCCGCGCCGACGACGCCTCGGTCCACATCGGCGAGCACCTCCTCGATCTCGCGGACTGGGATCGCCTCGCGGACACGTCCCGCCCGGACGCCGAAGGCGGGGCCGTCGTCTACCGGACCGAGGGCGCGGTCCTCCGCGAGTTCGACGCCCTCCACCTCCACACGGAGCGGGCCGCCGACGCCTTCGAAGAACTCGACCTCCTCGTGTTCGCCTCGAAACACGCCGGCGAGACCGGGCCGCTGTTGACGGCCCACCACACCGGCAACGTCGGGCCGGCCGACCACGGCGGCGACCCGAACGACCTCGCCCGCGCCTGCCCGAACGCCCACGCTCGCGTCCTCGCGGCACTGGCCGACCACGCGCCCGAGGGCTACGAGGTCGGCATGGAGTGTACCCACCACGGGCCCACGGACGTCGGGGCGCCTTCGATGTTCGTCGAGGTCGGCAGCGGCCAGGCGGAGTGGGACGACCCCGGAGCGGCCCGCGCCGTCGCGCGCGCCATTCTCGAACTGCGCGGCGTCGCGCCCGACCGCGAGCCGGAAGACGGGAAGGCCGACGACAGCCACCGCAGACACCTCGTCGGGATCGGGGGCGGCCACTACGCGCCCCGTTTCGAGCGGGTCGTCCGCGAGACCGACTGGGCGGTGGGGCACGTCGCCGCCGAATGGGGGCTGGCGGCGCTGGGCGACCCCGGCGCCCCCGAGAGCAGGACGGTCCTCGATGCGCTCTTCACCGAGAGCCGGGCGGCCTACGCGCTCGTCGACGGGGACCGCCCCGCAATCGAGGACGTGGTCGCGAACCTCGGCTACCGGTCGGTGAGCGAGACCTGGGTCCGCGAGACCGACGGCGTGGCCCTGGGGCTGGTCGGGGCCGTCGAGCGCGAGGTGGCGACCGTCGGGGAGGGGTTGCGGTTCGGCGAGCCGGCCGTCGACCACGCGGGCGAGTTCGTCGTCGTCGATCCGCCGGTAGAACTGCTCGACGAGGCCCGCGGGATCGACCGCGAGGCCACCCGGGCGACGTTCCGACGCGTGGCCCTGGCCTTCGACACCGACCAGGGCGGCACGCGAGTGACCGGCCCTGCGGTCCTCGCGGTCCCCGACGACCGCGAGGCGCTCGTCGACGGACTGACCGCGGTGCTCCGGGAGCGATACGACAGCGTCGAGCGCGTCGAGGGGGCAGTCCTGGCCCGCGAGGTGGCCTTCGACCCCGACCGGGCCCGGACGCTGGGCGTCCCCGAGGGACCGAAGTTCGGCCGCCTGGCGGCCGGTGACCCGGTCGAGGTCGACGGCGAGGAGATCCCGCCCGAGGCGGTCCGCGAGGAACGCGAACGCCGGTTCCCGATAGCATAAAAAATTCGGGCCGTTATCACTCGTTTTAGCGCTGTTTCGGCTGGAGATTCACGATACGGAACGACCGTGATGTCTGACGCGCGTCTGACAATGGGAAAGATTATTGTGGATGGTCTGTAAACAGGGATTTAAATATGGACTCGATCATCGACGACGCAATCGAGGAGGCCGAGGATGAGCGGACCGAAGAATCTGCAGCCGAAGAGGACGCGTCGCCGGGGGAACCCTCGACGTCGGGCGAGATGACCGACGAGGAGCTGGCGTCGGTCGTCGAGGATCTCGAGACACAGATCACGGTCGTCGGCTGTGGCGGCGCCGGGGGCAACACGGTCACGCGAATGATGGAGGAGGGCATCCACGGCGCGAAGCTGGTCGCCGCGAACACGGACGCCCAGCACCTCGCCGACGAGGTCGATGCCGACACGAAGATCCTCATCGGCCGCAAGCGCACCGGCGGCCGCGGCGCGGGGTCGGTCCCGAAGATCGGCGAGGAGGCCGCCCAGGAGAACATCGAGGACATCCAGCAGGCCATCGACGGCTCCGACATGCTCTTCGTCACGGCGGGACTGGGCGGCGGAACCGGTACTGGTGCCGCGCCAGTCGTCGCCCAGGCCGCCCAGGAGGCCGGCGCGCTCACCATCTCTATCGTCACTATCCCCTTCACCGCCGAGGGCGAGCGCCGGCGTGCGAACGCCGACGCCGGCCTCGAACGCCTCCGTGCGGTCTCCGATACGGTGATCGTCGTCCCGAACGACCGCCTCCTCGACTACGCGCCGTCGATGCCCCTCCAGGACGCGTTCAAGATCTGTGACCGCGTCCTGATGCGCTCGGTCAAGGGCATGACCGAACTCATCACCAAGCCCGGCCTCGTCAACGTCGACTTCGCCGACGTCCGGACCATCATGGAGAACGGCGGCGTCGCGATGATCGGCCTCGGGGAGTCGGATTCGGAGAACAAGGCCCAGGACTCCATCCGGTCGGCGCTGCGCTCGCCGCTGCTGGACGTGGAGTTCGACGGCGCCAACTCCGCGCTCGTGAACGTGGTCGGTGGCCCCGACATGGCCATCGAGGAGGCCGAGGGCGTCGTCGAGGAGATCTACGACCGCATCGATCCCGACGCCCGCATCATCTGGGGCGCGTCCGTCGACCGGGACTACGAGGGCACGATGGAGACGATGATCGTCGTCACCGGCGTCGAATCCCCGCAGATCTACGGCAAGAGCGAGGCCGAGCGCGAGCGGGCTGCCCAGCAGATCGGCGAAGATATCGACTACGTGGAGTAATCGCCCCGGTCGTTTTTCCTCGTCTCCCTTCCGTCGTCCCGCTGTTTCTCGGTGTTCCGGACCGCCAGTCCGGACGCTGCGCCGATTGCGCGGTCGGCGTCGCCGCCGACGTAATTTTCAAGCCGCTCGGTCGGCACCGTGGGATATGTTCCCGGGATTCGACGAGCAGCGAGTCGATGTCGGCGACGCCGAACTCTACCTGCGTCGGGGCGGTGCGGGTCCCCCACTCGTCCTGTTGCACGGCTACCCGCAGACACACGTCGCGTGGCACAAGATCGCCCCGCGGCTGGCCGAGGAGTACACCGTCGTCGCGCCGGATTTGCGGGGCTACGGCGACAGCACGGGACCCGGGGATCCGGAGACGGCCGACTACGCCAACCGCGTCATGGCCGAGGACGTGGTCGCGCTCATGGCCGAACTGGGCCACGAGTCTTTCCTGCTGGCGGGCCACGATCGGGGCGCCCGCGTGGGCTACCGGCTGGCGCTGGACCACCCCGAACGGGTCCGGAAGGTCGCCCTGCTCGACATCGTCCCGACCCTCGAAACTGCCGAGATGATGGACTACGGCTACGCGAAGGCGATGTACCACTGGCTCTTTCTCGCCCAGCCCCGCCCGGTTCCGGAGCGACTCATCGGCAACGATCCCGCGTTCTACGTCGATCACCTGGTCGAGAGCTGGGCCGAACGCCCCGGGGCACTCGCCGACGAGGCACTCGCGGCGTACCACCGTGCCTTCGAGCGGGAGTCGGTCCGCCGGGCGAGCTGCGAGGACTACCGAGCCGGGCTGAGCGTCGACCTCGACCACGACCGCGCCACGCGCGAGGCCGGCGACCGCATCGAGTGCCCGCTGCTCGCGGTGTGGGGCGGCGGGTCGGGCACCGTCTCCTTCGATCCCCTGTCTGTCTGGGTGCGGTGGGCGAGCGACGTCAGCGGCCGGGGATTGGACTGCGGGCACTTCCTCATGGAGGAGGCACCCGAGGAGACGCTCGCGGAACTGCTGGCCTTCCTGTAGCGGTCGTGTAGGGTCGGGGGCAAACGGAGGACGATTTATCCCGGTCGGTCGGCAACCCGCCGGTGTGACACTCGCGCTGTCGCCGACGCTTTCCGCCATCCTCGTCGTGGTCGTCTTCGTCGCCGGGACGATCAACGGCGTCGCCGGGTTCGGGTTTGCCCTCGTGGGAACGATGGTGCTGGCGACGGTCGTCGACCCGGCGACGGCGGTCGTGTTCATGATCGTCCCCATCCTGTCGGCGAACGTCACCCTCGTCCGTGAGCTGTCGGCGGCGGACCTGCGGACGTGTGGCCGGCGGTTCGCGCCGCTCGTCGGGTCGGCGCTCGTCGGGACGGTGCTGGGGATGGTCGTCCTCGATTCTCTTCCGGCCGGGCCACTCCGGGTCGGGCTCGGTGCCGTGACGCTCGCCTTCGTCGCGACCGCACAGAACGTCGTCCCGTTGCCCGGCATCGAGGGGACGAAAGACCGGTGTTTCGTCGAATCGCCGGCCGCGATGGCGGGGGTGGGCGGCGTCTCGGGGCTGCTCTTCGGCGGCACGAACGTCGGGGTGCAACTCATCGCCTACCTGCGGAGCTGTGACCTCTCGCACGGCCTGTTCGTCGGCGTCGTCGCGATGGTCTTCCTCGGCCTGAACGCCATCCGTGTCGGCGTCGCCGGCGCGCTGGGGATGTATCCCGGCCTCACGCTCGCCGGCGTCTCGGTCGCCGCGACGGTCCCGGCCGTCGCGGGCGTCACGTTCGGCCAGCGAATCCGGGGCCGCGTCGGCGAGGGAACCCGCCGGGCAGTCGTACTGGGGTTGCTGACCGTCATCGGCGTTCGGCTCGTGCTGGGCGGGCTGGGGATTGCGTGAGAGTGGACGACGCACGGTATCCGCTGGCGGGGCCGACCGGAGTCACAACCGCCAAGTACGGGCCGCGGGAGAGGACAGGTATGAAAGCGACCGCGCGGGCCCATCCAATCCAGGGGCTCGTGAAGTACCACGGGATGCGCGACGAGGCGCTCCGGATGCCGTATCACGACTCGATCAGCGTCTGCACGGCGCCGAGTGCGACCACCACGACAGTCGAGTTCGACGCCGGACGCGAGGCCGACCGCTACGTCGTGGACGGAGACGTCATCGAGGGCCGTGGCGCCGAGCGCATCCGCGCGGTCGTCGACCGCGTGCGCGACCTCGCGGGCGTAGACGACCGCGTGCGCTTCGAGTCGGCCAATTCCTTCCAGACGAACGTCGGCCTCGGCTCGTCGGCCTCGGGATTCGCCGCCGCGGCGACGGCCCTCGTCGAGGCCGCGGGGCTGGACCTCTCGTTGTCCGACATCTCGACCATCGCCCGGCGCGGCTCTGCCTCCTCGGCACGGGCGGTCACCGGCGCGTTCTCGCACCTGCGGGCCGGTCTCAACGACGCGGACTGCCGCTCCGAGCGGATCGACGTTCCCGACGCGTTCGCCGACGAGTTGCGGATCGTCGCTGGACTGGTCCCCGCCTACAAGGAGACCGACCAGGCCCACCGGGAGGCCGCCGAGAGTCACATGTTCGACGCCAGGATGGCCCACGTCCGCGGCCAGATCGCGCGGATGCGCGACGCGCTCCGGGCCGGCGACTTCGAGCGGACCTTCGAACTCGCGGAACACGACTCCCTGTCGCTGGCCGCGACGACGATGACCGGCCCCGCGGGCTGGGTCTACTGGCAACCCCGGACCCTCGAAATCTTCAACGCGGTCCGCGACCTCCGCGAGGAGGGCGTCCCCGTGTACTTCTCCGTGGACACGGGCGCGAGCGTCTACGTCAACACTACCGCCGAACACGCCGACCGCGTCGAGGCGACCGTGGCCGACTGCGGCGTCGAGACCCGCGTCTGGAAGGTTGGCGGCCCGGCGCGGATCCTCGAGGAGAGCGAGGCGCTGTTCTGACGTCGTCGGCGATGACCGAGACGGGTCGACAGCGAGAGGTCTATGAGCGTTCGGCCCAACCCACAGACATGCACGTCGCCGTTCTCGGTGCCGGCTACGCGGGTGTCGCCCTCGCACGGAAACTGGAGCGGTCCCTCCCCGACGACGTCGCGATCACGGTCGTCGACGAGCGAGAGACCCACGTCGTCCAGCACCTGATCCACCGGCTGGTCCGGTATCCCTCGCTCCGCGAAGAACTGACCGTCCCCGTCGGACAGCTGCTCGATCGGGCGACCCACCGACAGGCGCGAGTCACGGACCTCGACCCGGACGCCGGCGAGGTGGGGCTCGCGGACGGCTCCCTGTCCTACGACGCCGGCGCGGTCTGTCTGGGCGCCCGGACCGCTGACTACGGCATCCCCGGCGTCGAGGCCCACGCGACGCCGCTGAAGCGGCCCCGCCACGCCGAACGTATTCGCGCGGACTTCCTCGACGTCTGCGAGTCGGGCAGCCGGGCGGTCGTCGTCGGCGCCGGCCTCTCAGGCATCCAGGTCGCGGGCGAACTCGCGGACCTCGCCCGCCAGGAGGGAGCCAGCGAGGCCGTCGAGGTGCGCCTGCTCGAACAGGAGGGGACCGTCGCGCCGTCCTTCCCCGAGAACTTCCAGCGGGCCGTCGCGGAGGAACTCGCAGAGCGGGGGGTCCGCGTCGAGACCGGGCGGACCGTCGAGGCCGTCGACACCGACGCGGTCTCGCTGGTCGGCGGGGGAACCGTGGCCTACGACCAGCTCGTCTGGACCGGCGGCATCGCTGGCGGGGACGCGATGGGTGGCGAGCGCCCGCAGGTGCGGGCGGATCTGCGGCTGGGCGAGCGGACGTTCGTGGCCGGGGACGCCGCGCGGGTCGTCGACGCGAACGGCGAGCCCGCGCCGGCGAGCGCACAGACCGCGGTCAGGCAGGCCGATGTCGCCGCCGAGAACGTCGAGCGACTGCTCTCGCACCGACGGGACGGCGACGGCTTCGCGCCCCGACTGGAGCGGTACCGGTACGACGAACTGGGCTGGCTGGTCAGCGTCGGCGACGGCACCGTCGCGCAGGTCGGCCCGTCGGTCCTGCGGGGCCGGGCGGCGAAGGCGCTGAAGACGACCGTCGGCGCGGGCTATCTGGCCTCGGTCGGTGCCATCGAACAGGCGTCGGACCTGGTCTGGGAGGAGGTCGGGACGCCGGGGCCGCACAGTCAGCCGGAACGGACCGGCGGGTGACACACCCCGGGTCGCCCGTCAGCCGCCCGTTCCGTGGCTTCGCCGCAATGGTTAAGAGCGCAGGTGGTGAACCGCCCACAGGATGCCCGAGTGCTCCCGCTGTGGCACGCGGATGAGCCACAACGACGAGACGACGAAACTGGTCGAGTACGTCTGTCCCACCTGCCACAACACCCATATCGTCTGGAAATCCTCCTACCGAACGAGTGACTGACCTATCTTAACTCGAACACTTCGTGTCCGTGTATTTCATACGGACTCTGTGGGAGCGATTCACATACGGCACCCTCGCAAAAACCATAATGATTAATAATCCCGGTGTCGAAGTGACGGATGGAATGACACAGTGTACCCGGTGTGGCGGCCAGCTGAATTACAACGACGAGACGACGAAACTGGTCGAGTACGCCTGCCCGACCTGCCACAACACGGTCATCGTCCAGAAGGAATCGTTCCGCGCCCGAGCCTGAGCATGATTTCCCGGCACACGCACGACTGTTCCGTATCGCCCGTACTGGTACACTGAGTGTTCTCCCCGCCTGGCCCGGTCACAAGCGTTTAGCCCGTGGCCTCGCGTGTCTCTGCATGGCAGACCCCGACGAGCGGAACGTCTACGGCGAGCCACTCGCACCCTGTAGCGAGGATCCGGTGACCGGCTACCTGCGCGACGGGTGCTGTCGACACCTCTCGGAGGACGCCGGCCGCCACGAGGTCTGTGCAGTCGTGACCGCGGAGTTCCTCGAATTCAGCAAGGCCCGGGGCAACGACCTCGTGACGCCCAGGCCCGAACTGGCCTTTCCGGGGCTGGAACCGGGCGACCGCTGGTGTCTGTGTCTCGACCGCTGGCTGGAGGCCGAGGCCGAGGGCGTCGCACCGCCGGTCGTGCTCGCGGCGACGAACGAGAGCGCGCTGGACCGCGTGCGCCGGACGACGCTCGAAGCACACGCCCACGACGGGTGACCATCAGGTCGTGACACACCCGAGGCTGACGCGACGCGAGGGGGAGGTTTTTGTCGTCCCCTCGCCAACGGCGTGGCGTGACGGCGGTCGACGAGTGGTACGATGCGCTGGCGGCCGCAGGGGAACTCACCCCAGAGGGAGTCGACCGTATCGTCGCAGTCCACGGCGACCGCGGCCAGCGCGCCATCGAGGCCGTCGCCGAACAGCGGGTGAAGGGCTACCGCGATTTCACCGTCGTCGTCGGCCACGCCGAGGAGTACATCGTCGAGGACGACGGCTGTACCTGCAAGGACGCCGAGTACAACCTCGACGCCGCCGACCCCGAACAGCTGTGCTGGCACGCCATCGCCGTCCGCATCGCCGAGGCCATCGGTCAGGTCGACGAACACGACATGTGGTACTCGGACGTGCGTGAGTTCCTCTGACGGTGCGGGTCGCTCGCCCGTGGGTGTAGACAGAAAAGCGCCAGGACTGGGATTTGAACCCAGAATCCCGTAAGGGAACACGCTCTCCAAGCGTGCGCCTTACCGTTCGGCCATCCTGGCTCGTCCGACTGTAGCAGGACGGCGCGCTTAAGCCCTTTCGTTCCCGTGCACCCGCGGCCGGGCGACGTGCGTGAGGACGGCCGCGACGGCCGCCACAGCCAGGGTGACGCCGGCCTTGGGGGCCACCCCGACGCGGGTGGCGACCGCCAGCTCGTATCCCTGGACGAGCACCAGGAAGGAGAGTCCGCCGATGACGCCCCACAGGGCGCTCGCCTTGTGCCGTGGATCCATCGTCACGTCCCCTCGAGTGCCGCACACACCTGCGTTCGGGTCCGTTCCCAGTCGCCGGAGTTGTCGACAGTCACGTGGGGCCGCGAGAGCGGGTCGAACGCCTCGCGGATGCGGTCGTAGTCCGCGACGCCGGCGTCGCTCGCGTCGTCTGTCCGGGCGGCGATGCGCTCGCGGGCCACCGGCTCGGCACACTCCACCTTCAGAAAGAGTGGCTCGACGCCGCGGTCGTCGGCCGCCTCGGCGACGGCCGCCCGGAACGTCTCGTCGCGGTAGGTTCCATCGAGAACCGCCCGCTCCCCGCTCTCGACAGTCGCGAGCGCCCGCTCTAGGAGTTCCGCGTACACGCGCTCGGTTTCGGCCCTGTCGTAGGAGGGCTCGGCGAACATCTCGGCCCGCACCTCGTCGGTCCGGTAGACCGTCGCAGAGAGGCAGTCACCGATGGCCCGGGCCACCCGGGACTTGCCGACGCCGGGCAGGCCACAGACGACGACCAGCGAGGGCCCGCCGGCGTCGTCGGAGGAGGGGTCCGTTCCGGCGGTCGATTCCATGGTCGGGAGCATTCGCGCGTGTCCTTTTTACTGTTCCGGCCCAGGTCCGGCGGAGGCGTCGATTCCTGCCAGCGTCTCCGCGATCGCCGCCCGGTACGAGTCGGCGTCGTACCCCAACCGCGACAGCCAGACGTCCTGATACGAGGGGTGCAGCAGTGGCACCACCGTCGTGTCCAGGCCCGGACACGCGACGGTGGCCAGCACCGAGTCGAGGAAGCTCTCGATACGCTTGCCTTCGAGGGATAGCACTGATTTCGTGGCGTGCTTGCCCGTCGGGACCACAGCCCGAGGCCCGACCATCTCGATCTCCCGGCGGAGGTACGGCCGGCAGTCCGCCCGCTCCTCGGGCGTGGGTTCGCGGTTCGATCCCTCGCCGTCTGCAGGAAAACACTTGACGGCGTTCGTGAAATAGCACGCGTCGGGACCGTAGCCGGCCTCGGCCAGCAGCTCGCGGATCCGGCGGCCGGAGTGGCGCGAGGTGTAGGCCATCCCGGTCCAGTTGCCCCCGCGCCAGCGGTCGGCCCCGGGGTCGCCCGCGCCGGGCGCCTCGCCGACGACCACCAGGTCGGCGTCCAGCGGGCCGTTGCCCCACGAAATGTGCTCGCGGGCCTCGACCAGCGCGGGACAGCGCCGGCAGTCCTCGGCGAGGTCGTTCCGGGTGTCGGGGTCGGGAAACGCGGGCATGGACAGGGATGTCAGAACGCGGACACGGACCGTGGGGAGCAGCGTGCGGGCATGGCTGTGGGGATCGAAACGCGGCGGCCGCTCGCCTTCAGGACCCGGCGAGTTTGTCGGCGTGCTTTTCTTCCATTTTCTCCAGTTTCGGCGGAATCTGCATCCGGCAGTAGGGCTGGTTGGGGTGTTTGTCGTAGTAGTCCTGGTGTTTCTCCTCGGCCCGGTAGAAGGTATCGAGGGGTGCGACCTCGGTGACGATGCCGTCGTACTCGCCGGTCGTCTCCAGGTGGTCGATGTACGCCTCGACTGCCTGGCGTTGCTCCTCGTCGTGGTAGTAGACCGCCGAGCGGTACTGCGAACCCACGTCGGGGCCCTGGCGGTCCTCTGTCGTGGGGTCGTGGATGGTGAAGAAGACCTCCAGCAACTCCTCGTAGGAGATCGCGTCGGGGTCGTAGGCCACCTGGACCACCTCGGCGTGGCCGGTCGTGCCCGCACAGACCTGCTGGTAGGTCGGGTCCTCGGTGTGGCCGCCGGCGTACCCGGAGACGGTCTCCTCGACGCCACGGACGCGTTCGAAGGCCGCCTCGACACACCAGAAACAGCCACCGCCGAACGTCGCGTGTTCGGTCATGGATACGCATTGGGGACCGACGCGTATAGCCGCTGTGGAGTGACCGCCCGGCGGGCGGCCAATCGATTCTCCTTTAACGCCGGCACGGGATGAAACGGGTATGAGCAGCAACGACGGGTCGGACCGCTTCGCGGCGGTCGACGACCAGTACGACCCCCACGAGGTCGAGGACCGCGTCTTCGACTACTGGGACGCGGTCGACGCCTACGAGCGGACCGTCGAACACCGCGAGGGCAACGAGCGCTTCTACTTCCTCGATGGCCCGCCCTACACCTCGGGGTCGGCCCACATGGGCACGACCTGGAACAAGACGCTGAAGGACGCCTACATCCGCTATCACCGGATGCAGGGCTACGACGTCTACGACCGGCCGGGCTACGACATGCACGGCCTGCCAATCGAGACACGCGTCGAGGAACGACTGGGCTTCGAATCCAAGAAGGACATCCTCGAGTACGGCGAGGACAACTTCATCGAGGATTGCAAGGAGTTCGCCGACGAGCAACTTGAAGGCCTCCAGTCGGATTTTCAGGACTTCGGCGTCTGGATGGACTGGGACGACCCCTACAAGACGGTCGCTCCCGAGTACATGGAGGCCGCCTGGTGGGGATTCAAACAGGCTCACGAACGTGGCCTCGTCGAGAAAGGCCAGCGCGCGATCAACCAGTGTCCCCGGTGTGAGACCGCCATCGCCAACAACGAGGTCGAACGCGAGGAGATCCCCGCCCCCTCCATCTACGTCCGCTTTCCCCTCTCCGACCGCGAGGGCTCGCTGGTCATCTGGACCACCACGCCCTGGACCATCGTCGCCAACACCTTCGTCGCCGTCGACGATGACCTCACCTACGTTGCCCTCGAAGGCGAAACAGACGGCGAGACCGAGCGGATCTACGTGGCCGAGCCGGTCGCCGGGGACGTCGCCGAGTGGGCCGGCTACGACGACTGGGAGGTAATCGAGGAACTCTCTGGCGCGGAGATGGTCGGCTGGGAATACGAGCATCCCCTCCAGGAGGAGGTGCCCGATTATCCGGATTTCGAGGGTGCAGGCGAGGTCTACACCGCCGACTACGTCGAGGCCGACCGGACGGGGCTGGTCCACTCCGCGCCGGGCCACGGCGAAGAGGACTTCGAGCGCGGCCAGGAACTCGGGCTCGAGGTGTTCTGTCCCGTCGGCAGCGACGGCGTCTTCACCGCCGAGGGCGGCGAGTACGAGGGCTACCAGGTCCGGGAGGCCGACGAGCACGTCATCGCCGACCTGGCGGAGAAGGGACTCCTGCTGGCGAGCGAGGAGGGCCACACGATCAACGAGGGACACTGCTGGCGGTGTGACACCGACATCGTCCGGATCGTCACCGACCAGTGGTTCATTACCGTCAGCGATGTCCGCGAGGACCTGCTGGAGAATATCGCCGACAGCGAGTGGCACCCCGCCGAGGCCCGCGACGAGCGCTTCTACAACTTCGTCGAGGACTCGCCCGACTGGAACGTCTCCCGCCAGCGCTACTGGGGGATTCCGATCCCCATCTGGACGCCCGAAGGGAGCGAGGGGAGCCTCGACCCCGAGGAGATGATCGTCGTCGGGACCCGCGAGGAACTGGCCGAGCGCGTCGACCAGGACGTCGACCCCGAGGCGGTCGACCTCCACAAGCCGACGGTCGACGACCTCACCATCACCGAAGATGGGGTCACGTACGCGCGCGTCCCCGACGTCTTCGACGTGTGGCTGGACTCCTCGGTGGCGTCGTGGGGCACGCTCTCGTATCCCGCGGAGGAAGACGAATTCGAGGAGCTGTGGCCCGCGGACCTCATCATGGAGGCCCACGACCAGACCCGCGGGTGGTTCTGGTCGCAACTCGGGATGGGTACCGCCGCCCTGGACGAGATTCCCTACGACGAGGTGTTGATGCACGGGCACGCGCTGATGCCCGACGGGCGGGCGATGTCCAAGTCGAAGGGCATCCTCGTCGACCCCAAGGAGGTCATCGACCAGCACGGCACCGACCCGATGCGGCTGTTCCTGCTGTCGGTTTCGCCCCAGGGCGACGACATGCGCTTCTCCTGGGACGGCACCGAAAACATGCAGCGGGACCTGAACATCCTCTGGAACGTCTTCCGGTTCCCGCTGCCGTACATGCGCCTCGATGACTTCGATCCCGGAGAGACGACAGTCGGAGATGTCGACCTCGAAACCGTCGACGAGTGGGTACTCTCGCGGCTCCAGGCCGTGGAGGGGGAGATGGCCGACCACTGGGACGACTTCCGCCAGGACCGCGCCCTGGAGGCGCTGCTGGAGTTCGTCGTCGAGGACGTCTCCCGCTTCTACATCCAGGTGGTCCGCGAGCGCATGTGGGAGGAAGAGGACAGCCCCTCGAAGCAGGCTGCCTACGCCACCTTCTATCACCTGCTTTCCGACGTGGTGGCGCTGTTGGCCCCCTATGCGCCCTTCGTCAGCGAGGAGATTTACGGGACGCTGACCGGCGAGGCCGGCCACCCGACAGTGCACATGTGCGATTATCCGGCAGCCGACGAGGCGATGCGCGACCCGCAACTTGAGGAGGATATCGCCGTCGTGCGGGCCGTCGAGGAGGCGGGCTCGAACGCCCGCCAGCAGGCCGAGCGGAAACTCCGCTGGCCCGTCCCCGAGGTCGTCGTCGACGTCCCCGACGAGCGCGTGGCTGCCGCCGTCGAGCGCCACCGCGACCTGGTAGCCGACCGGCTCAACGCCCGGGCGGTCGAGGTCGTCGGTCCCGCCGAGGGCGGGTGGGGCCAACTCCGCTACTCCGGCGAGGCGGACATGTCCGTCCTGGGTCCCGAACTGGGCGAGGACGCTGGCCCCGTGATGGGGGCGCTCAACGACGCCCGCGTCGACGAACCCACCCTCGACGCGCTGGAAGCGGCCGTCGCCGAAGAAACCGGCATCGACGTCGATCTCACCGAGGAGATGGTCGAGTTCGTCACCGAGACCCCCGAGGGCGTCTCGGGCACAGAGTTCGAGGTGCTCGACAGCGCCGGCGTCGTCTACGTCGACACCTCGCTGACGGATGACATCGAGAGCGAGGGCTACGCCCGCGAGGTCATCCGCCGCGTCCAGGAGATGCGCAAGGACCTCGAACTCGACATCGAGGAGGAGATCCGCGTCGACCTCGCCATCGGAGACGACCGCGTGGCCGATCTGGTCCGCGACCGCGAGGACCTCATCGCACAGGAGGTCCGCGCCGCCGAGTTCGAGACCGTCGAGGACGGCCACCGCCGGACCTGGACGGTTGAGGGCGTCGAGGTCGAAATCGCCATCGAACCCCGCGAGCGCAGCGCCGCGGCGTGACCCGCTCTGTGCGATATCAGTCGCTTTCGAATACACATACAATATTTTATTTTAAAATTAGTATTCAATCTACGTATTGTACATTGAATCAAACAAAATTATTATATCTGTTCTGTATATCAGTACGGTGGAAAACCTGGCCGGGAGACTTCGGGTATCGTGCGGATGTCGAGGACGAGCGGCGTGTCGGCGTCCCCGGCCAGGAACTCCTCGACTACATCGAGGTCGTCGACGGAGCGGACGACGCTCGCGCGGGCGCCCAGCCCCTCGGCGATATCGACGAACGAGGGGGACTCGTAGCTGGTCCCCGTCTCGCGGCCGAACTCGCGGCGCTGTCGGTGACGGATGATGCCGTAGCCCCGGTCGTTGAGGACGGCGACGACGACCGGCAGGCCCAGGCGGACGCCGGTTTCGATCTCCTGGACGACCTGCAACAGCCCCCCGTCGCCGGTGTAACAGACGACGGGCCGGTCCGGGTCCGCGACCGACGCGCCCAGCGCGGCGGGGAGGGCGTACCCCATCGCCCCGAAGTTCCCGCTGACGAGCAGCTGGCTCTCGCCCATCTCGTGGAAGACCGCCGGGAATCCGGTGTGGTTGCCCGAGCCGACGGCCACGAGCGCGTCGTCCGGAACCGCCTCGGAGAGGGCGACGGTCGCCGCCCGCGGGTCGACGAGGTCCGGGTGTGACTCGAACTCCCGCTCGCGCGGATCGGGTGCCGCGTCGATGGCTTCCCGGACGGTCCGGGCCCGTCCCGGGTCGGCGCCGACGCGGTCGGTCAGTGCCTCGACCGTGGCACGCGCGTCGCCGACGAGGGCGACATCCGGTTCGCGGTGGGTGCCGACGGCCGCCGGGTCGATGTCGACCTGCACCACGGTGGCGTCCGCGAACAGTTCGCCGTAGCGGGTGGTCTTGCCCGACAGCTGTGCGCCCACCGCGAGGAGTGCGTCGGCGTCCCACAGGAGCGCGTCGCTGGCCGGCGACATGAACGTCCCGGCAATCCCCGAGACCATCGGGTGCGCGTCGGGCAGGACGCCGCGGCCGAAGTACGTCGTCGCGATGGGCGCCCCGACGTGCTCGGCGAACGCCGCGAGCGCGTTGCCGGCCGCCGATTGCCGCGCGCCCCCGCCGGCCAGGATGGCAGGCCGGTCGGCTGCCGCGAGGCAATCCGCGGCTGCTGCTAGCCTCTCGGGGTCGGGCCGGACGCGCTGTGGCGCTCGCTGGGCGGGGCTGTACCTCTCGTCGGGCGCCGACCCGTGCTGGATCTCCTGTGGCACCTCGACGAGTGCCGGCCGGGAGTGGGTTCGCGCCCGCTCGAAGACCCGCGAGAGTACTGCGGGCAGCGTCTCGGTCGCCTCGATTCGGGTCGCGTATCCCGAGATGGGCGAGGCGAAGGTCCGGTGGTCGAGATACTGGAGGGCGGTCTCCCGTCCCTCGATGGCCGTGTCGCCGACGAGCACGACCAGCGGGACGTTGTCGCGGTCGGCACAGGCGATTCCCGTCGCGGCGTTGGTCGCGCCGGGGCCGTGGGTGACGGTACAGACCCCGACGCGGCCGGTGGTCCGGGCGTAGCCGCCGGCCATCGTGACCGCCGCCTGTTCGTGGCGCGCCTGCACGAACGCGGGCGGGGCGTCGGCCAGCCGGTCCAGCAGGTGGGCGTTGCCCTCGCCGATCAGCCCGAAGACCGTCGAGACGCCCTCGGCCACGAGCGCACGACAGAGGTAGTCGCTCCCCGTCTCGATGACGTCGTCCATACCTGTGTGTCGCCACTCGCGGCCATATGGGTTGGGGCCTCGAGGAGCCACCGTCACAGGCACCTTTTTGTGCGGGACCGCCCGACAGGGGGTATGGTTTCCACCGGCGAGTTAGAGATATTTCGCCACTCGCTGAAGAGCGTCGTCGAGGAGATGGGCGTGACCCTCCAGCGGACGGCCTACTCGACGAACATCAAGATCCGGCGCGACCACACCTGCGCACTGTTCGATTCTCGGCTCAGACACGTCGCACAGCACGACGTCGCACCCCAGCACATCGGCTCACTGGTCTCGGTCGTACCACGGAACGTCCGGGCCCTCGAGTGGGACCTCGAACCGGGGGATGGTATCCTCATCAACGACCCCTACAGGGGTGCCGTCCACCTGCCCGACGTCATGCTCATCTCGCCGGTGTTCCACGAGGACGAAATCGTCGGCTACGCGGCCAACTCCGCCCACCACGTCGACATCGGCGGCGGCACGCCGGGAGGCATCCCCAACGACTCTACCGAACTGTACGCCGAGGGGATCGTGATCCCGGGCGTCCACGCCGTCGAGGACTGGGAGTACCAGGATCGCGTCCTCGAGTTCCTGTTGCGCAACGTCCGCGAACCGGAGATGCGCCGCGGCGACTACCGCGCACAGCTCGGCGCCAACCGCACCGGTCAGAAGCGGTACGCGGCCCTCTGTGACCGTTACGGCGCGGGAGCCGTCGCGGACTATCTCGACGAACTGCTCGACTACACGGAGCGCCGGGTGCGGGCGGCCATCGAGGCGTTGCCCGACGGCCGGTACGAGGCGACCGACGAGATGGACGGCGACGGCGTCACCGACGATCCGGTGACACTCGCACTCGCCATCGAGGTCGACGGCACCGAGATCACGCTCGATTTCACGGGCACGGCCGACCAGAACCGGGGGCCGCTCAACTGCACGCCGGCGATGGCGTTTGCGGGCGCGATGTCGGTCGTGATGGCCTTCATCGGCGGCGACCTGCCGAAAAACGACGGCTTCTACCGACCCTTCGAGACGGTCACGCCCGAGGGAACGATGGTGAACCCGACCGACAACGCGCCCGTCGCAGCCGGCTGGGAAATTGCGATGCGCGCAGGTGACCTCGTGGCCAAGGCCATGGCGGGGGCGGTCCCCGAGGAGACGGTCGCGGCCACGAAAGGCATCGTCTGCAACATCGCCTACGGCGGCGACGACCCCCGCGACGACAGCCCGTACGTCTACTACGAGACCGTCGCCGGCGGGTACGGCGCCCGCGCGACCAAGGACGGGATGGACGCCGTCCAGACGCACTTCCAGAACACGGCCAACAGCCCCATCGAGGAACTGGAAGCGGAGATTCCCGTCTACGTCCGCGAGTACGGTCTCAGGGAGAATTCGGCGGGGGCCGGCCGCCAGCGGGGCGGCCTGGGCGTCCGCCGGGACTACGAGTTCTACGGCGACAACGCGACGTTCTCGCTGTTGACCGACCGGACGAAATCGGCACCCTGGGGCCTCTTTGGCGGCCACAGCGCCGGCCCGGCCGAGTTCGTCCGCGACCCCGACGGCGAGGCAACGGCGCTGTCCTCGAAGTCGACGACCGAACTGGACCCGGGCGAGGTCGTCAGCGTTCGGACGCCCGGTGGCGGCGGCTACGGCGATCCGCTCGAACGGGACCCGCAGGCGGTGCTCGAAGACGTCCGCAACGGCGTCTGTAGCCAGCGGCGGGCCCGCGAGGTCTACGGGGTCGTCGTTTCCGACGGCGAGGTGGACGAGGCGGCGACGCGCGAGCGTCGGCGGGAGATGGGGGACAGCCTGGAAGACCCGACCGCTGGCAGTGACGCCGAGGAGGGCACGCGATGACGATCCGCATCGGCGTCGACACGGGCGGGACGTTCACCGACGTGGTCCTGTACGACGAGGAAACGGGGCGGATCCACACCACCAAGACGCCCTCGACGCCGCCGGATTTCGACCGGGGGGTCCTCGACGGCATCGACGACATCCTCGCCGGGACGGACACCGACCCCGCCGAGGTGTCCTTCCTCAGCCACGGGACCACTGTGGGCACGAACGCGGTACTGGAGGGCGACATTCCCCCGCTGGGGCTGATTACCAACGAGGGCTTGCGCGACGTGCTCGAGATCGGCGACCAGACCCGCCCCGAACTGTACGACCTGCAACAGGAGAAACAGCCGTCGCTGATTCCCCGCAGACGCCGGCTCGGCGTGCCCGGCCGGATGAGACACGACGGGACCGAACTCGACCCGCTGGACGAGGCGGCCGTCGAGGCTGCTATCGACGAACTGGCCGACCAGGGCGTCGACTCGGTCGTCGTCTCGATGCTGTTCTCCTATCTGAACGACGACCACGAGCGCCGCGTGGGCGAGTGCATCGAGGCCCACGAGGCCGACATCGAGTACGCGCTCTCCTCGGCGGTCTACCCCGAGACCCGCGAGTACGACCGGACCGTGACGACGGTGCTCAACGAGGCGGTCAAGCGCAACATCGCCGACTATCTCGGCCGCCTTGAGGCGGGCGTCGTCGACCGCGGGGTCGATGTCCCGCTGAACGTGATGCACTCCGGGGGCGGCGTGTTCAGCCCCGGCCAGGCGACGCAGTTTGCGCTCCGGACCGTCCTCTCGGGGCCGGCAGCGGGTGCCGTCGCCGCCCGGGACGTGGCCACCGGCCTCGGGTTCGAGGACGCGATCGGGCTGGACATGGGCGGGACCAGCGCCGACGTCAGCATCGTCGAGAACGGCGACATCGTCCGCTCGACGGAGGGCGAAATAAACGACCTGCCGATCAAGACGCCGCTGATCGACATCAACACGGTCGGTGCCGGCGGCGGCTCCATCGCCTGGGTCGACGAGGCCGGCGGCCTCCGCGTCGGCCCCAAGTCGGCGGGTGCCGACCCCGGTCCCCTCTGCTACGACCGCGGCGGGACCGAGCCGACGGTCACGGACGCGAACCTCCTGCTCGGTCGCATCCGCCCCGAGGCGTTCGTCGCCGGCGACATGGACCTGGTCGTCGACCGAACGCGCGAGCGGTTCCGGGAGGCCGTGGCCGATCCACTCGACGAATCCGTCGAGGCGGCGGCGCTGTCGGTGCTGAAGGTGGCAAACGCCAAGATGGCCCGCGAAATCCGTCGCGTGACCGTCGAGCGCGGGCGCGACCCCGGCGAGTTCGTCCTCGTGGCTTTCGGGGGTGCCGGCCCGCTCCAGGCCGCGGCAGTCGCCGAGCAGATGGGCATCTCGTCGGTCATCCTCCCCCGCACGCCGGGCGTGCTCTCGGCGCGCGGCCTGCTGCTCGCGGACGTCAGGACCGACGAGTCCCGGGCCTACCGCGGCGACCGCCTCGACGCCGAGGCGATGGCCGAGGGCTACGCCACCCTGGAGGCGACACAGCGCGAGCGGTTCGCCGAGATGGGCTTCGACGCCGAAGAGGTCACCCTCCAGCGCGGGGCTGATATGCGCTACGTCGGGCAGTCCTACGAGCTGACGGTCGAGGTCGACACGCCACTCGACGAGGCGGCCGTGCGGACGGCAGTCGAACGATTCCACCGCGAACACGAGCGCATCTACGGCTACGCGATGGCCGACGAACCGGTTGAGGCCGTCACGCTGCGCGTGACCGGCGAGGTCCCCACGCCGCCGCTCCGTGACGAACCCGACGCGACCGAGGAGGCCGCCGACCGCGGGACACAGGACGTCTACTTCGAGGCGCAGGGCACCCGCGAGACGGCCGTCTACTGGCGACCCGCGCTCCCGGTCGACACGACCATCGAGGGGCCGCTCTTGCTCGAAGGGACCGGCAGCACGGCCATCGTTCCCCCGGACGCCACCGCGACCGTCACCGACGACGGGTCGATCCTCGTCGAACGGTAGGTATCGCGCGCCCCGGAGTGGCGAGGGTGATGGAGTCGACACGCAACGTTATTACCCGGTAGCCCGAGGGGTATGGACATGAGCACGGACACGGACAGCGACGAGTCCGACGGCGAGCGGGCGGGCGCGATTGGCGAAGACGTCGACCGCGTCGAGGACGGGCGCCTGCTGACCGGCGAGGCAACCTACACCGACGACCTGGCCGTGCCGGGTGCCGGGCACGCGGCGCTCTTGCGGAGCCGACACGCCAGCGCGCACGTCGCGGTCGACACCGCCGACGCCGAGGCGATGGACGAGGTGCGGGCCGTCGTCACCGCCGAGACGATGGCCGACAGCGACCTCCCGACGCCCGGCCGGATGCCGATCATCCCCGGCCCCGGCATCGAAACCGACGAACACCTCTACCGGCCCGTCATTGCCGAGGACGTCGTCCGCCACCAGGGCGAACCCATCGCCGTCGTCGTCGCCGAGGATCGCTACGCCGCCCGCGACGCGGTCGCCGCCATCGCCGTCGACTACGACCGCCGCGAGACCGTCGTCGAGCCCGCGGATGCGCTGGCCGACGACGCGCCGCCCGTCCACGAGGGGACGCCCGACAACGTCGCCTTCGAGTACGAACAGGGCGACCGCGAGCGGATCGAGGAGATCTTCGACGCGGCCGCCCACACCGTCTCGGTCGAGATCGGCAACCAGCGGATCGTCCAGAACCCCATCGAGCCCCGCGGAGCAGTCGCGGACTTCGACCCCGGCACCGGCACGCTGACCGTCAAGAGCACCACCCAGATTCCACACAAACTCCGGCGGGACATTGCGG
Source organism: Haloarculaceae archaeon (assembly GCA_018609945.1). Classification (GTDB taxonomy): domain Archaea; phylum Halobacteriota; class Halobacteria; order Halobacteriales; family Haloarculaceae; genus SW-9-67-25. Next base: position 28,384 of record JAHENO010000011.1, read on the forward strand.
CGACGCTGGACTATCCGGCCTCGCAGATCGACGTGATCGCGCCAGAGATGGGCGGTGGCTTCGGGAGCCGGTGTGTGCCCTACCCCGAGGAGATGCTGCTCGCGTGGACGGCCATGTACCTCGAGGAGCCGGTGCGCTGGCAGGGCACCCGGACGGGCAACTACGCCAGCGACGTCCAGGGCCGGGGCGTCGAGACCGAGGGTCGGCTCGCCGTCGACGAGGCGGGTCACATCCAGGCGCTTGCAATCGACCTCCGCGACGACATGGGCGCGTACCTCTCGGCGTTCGCGCCGGGCATCGCGGTCACCTGCACGAACGTGATGACTGGCCAGTACGACATCCCCGAGGCCTACTACTCCGCGACGGGCGTGATGACGAACACCACCCCCTGCGACGCCTACCGCGGGGTGCTGGAGACCGAACTGATCCACACCCTGGAACGGCTGGTCGACCGCGCGGCCCGCGAGGCGGACATCGACCCCGCCGAGTTGCGCCGGCGAAACTTCGTTCCCGCGGACGCCTTCCCCTACGAGACGGCGACCGGCGCCTCCTACGATAGCGGCGACTACGGGCCAGCCCTCGAGAAGGCGCTGGACCTGCTGGAGTACGAGCAACTGCGCGAGCGCCAGGCCGCACTCCGTGAGGAGGGACACTATCTGGGTATCGGAATCGGGGCCTGGATCGAGAAGTGTGGCTTCGGCTGTGGCGGGGCGGTCCCATCCTGGGAGTACAGCAACGTCCAGTTGCATCCCTCCGGCGAGGTGGTCGTCGAGACGGGCACCTCGAACCACGGCCAGGGCCACGAGACGACCTACGCGCAGGTGGCCGCCGACAGGCTGGGCGTGCCTATGGAGGACATCCGCGTCGTCGAGGACGACACGACCCGCGTCCAGGAGGGCGTGGGCACGTTCGCCAGCCGGTGTGCCCTGACTGCCGGCGGCTCGATCAACGAAAGCGCCGGGAAGGTCGTCGAGAAGGGCCGCGAGCTGGCCGCACACCGTCTCGAAGCCGACCCCGACGACATCGAGTTCGAGGACGGCGAGTTCCACGTCGCCGGCGCGCCCGAGCGGTCGCTGTCGATCCAGGAGGTCGCGGCCGACGCCCACGTCGGGTACGACCTCCCCGCAGGGATGGAACCCGGTCTGGAGGCGACCTCCTACTTCGATCCCGACGACTACTCCTTTCCGTTCGGCGTCCAGATCGCCGTCGTCGAGGTCGACCCCGACACCGGCGAAGTCGAGTTCGAGCGGTTCGTCTCCGTCGACGACTGCGGCGTCCAGATAAACCCCACCATCGTCGAGGGCCAGATCCACGGCGGCACCGCCCAGGGGATCGGCCAGGCGCTCTACGAGGGGGCCCAGTACGACGGGACGGGGACGCTCGTGACCGGTTCCCACCAGGACTACACGCTCCCGAAAGCGATGCACGTCCCCGACATGGAGACCGCGGAGACGGTCACGCCCTCGCCCCGGAACCCCCTGGGCGTGAAAGGCGTCGGCGAATCCGGTGCCGTCGGCGGGCTGGCGGCGACGGTCAACGCCGTCCACGACGCGCTCGCACCCTTCGACGTGGACCCGATGACGCCGCCACTCGACGAGGAGACGGTCTGGGCTGCGGTGAGGGACGCCCGCGAATAGCTCGCTGGCGGCCGTCGGCGCGATCCGCACGCATGGATAGCCCTTTTACCGGTGGCGGCCCCGGGAGTGGTATGGAGATTGCCGTGTCAGACACCGTCGGGCCAGCAACAGAAATCCGCAGCCAGGCCGAACTGGCCGCCGACTCGGGCTACGAGACCTTCTGGACGCAGGAACTCATCGACATCAAGGACGGCATCACGACCGCGACGGCGCTCGGGGCGTGGGGAATCGACCTCAACATCGTCGTCGGATTGCCCAGTCCGTACACGCGCCACCCGGCGATGATCGCGACGGAGGCGTGTTCGGTCGACGACTACGCCGACGGCCGCGTCGCGGGGCTGGCGGTCGCGACCAGCGCACCCGAGGTAGTTCAGAAACTCGGTATCGACATGGACCGCCCGATCAAGCGCCTCAGCGAGACCCACGACATCCTCCGCGATATCGTCGAGACCGGCGAGTGCACCTACGACGGCGAAATCTACACGCTGGAAAACTGGAAGCTCCGCAACGAGTTCCAGGGCGACGTGCCGCTGTACGTCGCCGGGATGGGCCCGAAGATGCAGGAACTCGCGGCCGTGAAATTCGACGGGCTCTGGCTCCCGTTCAACGCCACTGTTCCGTTCGTCGCGGACGTCGTCGAGACGGGCCACGACCACCTGGCCAATTTCGACCGCGACCCCGCGGAGTTCCTCTACGCGCTGAACATCCCGACTGCCGTGGTCGACGAGGATTCCGATCTGAGCGCCGCCGAGCAGATCGAGGACGTCCGGGAGTTCACGGCCTGGCACTGCTGTTCAGACCACATCAAGCCGCTGGTCGAGCGCGCGGGCGTCGATTACGACATCGACGCGCTCCGGGCGGCCGTCAGGAACGGGGATTCGGCCACGATCCGGGAGATAGTCGACCGGGAGTTCCTGGACGTCGTGGCTGCTGTGGGTTCGGCCGAACACGTCCGGGACCGTTACCGGGAGTACATCGACGCTGGGATCGAGTGCCCCGTCATCTACAACTACGGCCCCGAGGAGGTCAAACTGCGGAACATCCGCGAACTCGCTCCTAGTAAATTCTGAATCTGGTTCTGCTGTTTGTGTGTCGGTTGTGGCTGGTGCAAGGAGTCGGGAAGCTTTCAGCCGCTCTCTCGATATTACTGATCAAGGTGCTGCGTCGACTGCGTCCGGGCAGAAAGTCCCCGGCCGCTCTTTAGGAATTGATGATGGAGACGAGGCAGCGACTGCGACCAGCAAGAAAGCCCCCGACGGCTCGACTCCCGCGACTCGCTGCGGTCCTCGCTCCGCTGCGGTCCTTACTTCGTCGGGGCTCGTCGAACCGTCGGCCCCTTTCAGTCCCGCCCGACCGCAGCCACACACCTCCCCAGCCGATTCGCTCGCTCCGCTCGCTCATCCCTCGCGCGTTGCTGTCCCTCCACGGGAGTCGGGACAGCGCGCGCCACCGCACGGCCGGGTCTGACCAATCCTGACAGCCCCGTCCCCGACGACAACAGTGATCGCTAGTCGAACAGGTGTTCCACGTCCCCGCGGTCGATCTTGCCGACCTGCGTCTCCGGTAGTTCGTCCAGCACCACCAGCTGCTCGGGCCGCCGGTAGACGGCGTGACCCTGGTCCTCGAAAAAGTTCTGCACCTCCTCGACGGAGAGTCCATCCACACCCTCGACCAGTTCCACCGCAGCGCCGACGCGCTCGCCCAGTTCCGGGTCGGGAATGCCCACGACGGCGGCTTTCGCCACGTCGGGGTGTTCGACGAGTGCGTCTTCGACGGCGGGCGCGTAGATGGTCTCGCCGGCGCGGTTGATGGTGTCGTCCAGCCGACCGTAGACCTCGTAGTTGCCGTCCGCGCGTTCGGCGACGACGTCGCCGGTGTGGAACCACCCACCGTCCTCGAAGTCCGCGGCGTTGGCCTCGGGGTTGCGCAGGTAGCCCGTGAACACGCCCGGGCCCCGGACCACGAGTTCGCCCGGCTCGCCGCGCTCGACGGGCCGGCCCGCCTCGTCGAGGACCCGCACCTCGTCGCCGGGGCCGACCGGCCGGCCGATCGTCTCTGCCTGAATGTCGAGCGGATCGTCCGGCCGGGTGATGATCTGTGCGCCCTCGCCCATTCCGAAGACGTGACAGAAGCCGACGTCCCAGCGCTCGATCACCCGGCGCGTGACCTCGGGCGGGACCTTCTGGCCGCCCGAACAGACCACCTGCAACGACGCGAGAACGTCGTCGGCGTCGGCCTCCAGGAAGTCGATCAACTGTTTTGGGATGAGTGTCGTCAGGTCGCCGTCGGCCCGGTCGATGGCCTCGACGACGGGGCCGGGTTTCAGCCGGGGCTCGACGACCACCTCCGCGCCGGTCCAGAGGGCGGGCCCGAGGACGTACCCGAACGCGAAGCTGTGGGGCACCGGGAGGCCGGCCACCAGCGACCAGTCCGATTCGACGCCCATCGCCGCCGCGATGTGTTCCCAGAGGTAGATGTAGTCGTTGTGTGTCCGCGGGATGGCCTTCGGCAGGCCGCTGGTCCCCCCCGAGAGCATCAACAGCCCGGGGTTGCAGGGGTTGACCGTCAGGTCCGCGAGCGCGTCCTCGGGGCCTGTCCCAGGTGCAGTCCCGGCCGCAGTCTCAGCTACCGCGCTCGCACCCTCTGTAGCCAGGGATTCGACGTCGTGCCACCCCTCGGACGGTTCGGCGCCGTCGGGTGTGACGCCGACGAGCGCGTCGACGCTGTCGGCGTCGCCGGCGACCTCGTCGACGAGCCCGGCGTAGTCGAACCCGGGATCGTACCGGCCGGCGTCGGTTACCACCAGCCGCGACCCGGTCAGGTCGACGAGGTGCCGGATCTCCCGCTCGCGGTGGCGGGGCAGGGCCAGCGCCGGCGCGAGGCCGGCCCGCGAGCACGCGAGGAAGACCTCGACGAACTCGACGCAGTTGGGCAGGTACAGCGTCACGAGGTCGTCGGGACCCAGCCCCACGGCGCGGAACGCGGCCGCAATCGCCCGGGAGCGGTCGGCCAGTTCGGCGTAGGTCAGCGTCCGGTCGGGACCGGTCACTGCCGGGCTGTCCGGGGTCTCGGCCGCGTGGCGGTCGACCACGTCGTGGAAGGTGTCGCCGTGCCAGTAGCCCGCGTCCAGGTACTCGTGGACCCGCTCGTCTGGGAACGGCCGGTAGCCGTCTATCTCCGCCGTCGACGTCTCGAACCGGGCCATGGCCCACGTTCGGCAGGCGACGACCAAATAAGTGGTCCCACCCCGGAGTATTATGCCCGGCCGTCCCCAGGGCGTCGGTATGGCAGGCACCGACGAGACCATGCAGGCCGTGGGATTTCACGAGCACGGTCCGATCGAGAACTTCGAACTGCTCGACGTGCCCGTCCCCGAGGTCGACGCCGGGGAGGTGCTGGTCGAGGTCCGGGCGGCGTCGCTGAACCACCAGGATCTCTTCGCGATCAGGGAACTCGACCACTACGTCCCCGAGTACCCCTTCTGGGGCGGGGGTGACTTCGCCGGCGTGATCGATGCGGTCGGCGAGAGCGTCGAGGGCTGGTCGGTCGGCGACCGTGTCGCCATCGACCCCACCATCACCTGCGGCGAGTGCCGGTTCTGCGAGGCCGGCGAGCAGTCCATGTGCGATGAGTACGCCGTCTTCGGCGAGCACCGCAAGGGCGGGTTCGCGGAGTACGCCGCCGTCCCCGCGGGGAGTCTGGTGGCGGTGCCCGACGGCGTCGCCTTCGAGACGGCGGCGGCCGCGCCGATGGTCACTGGCACCGCCTTCCGGGCGCTACTCACCCGCGCCGACCTGGAACCCTACGAGGACCTCCTCGTCGTCGGCGCGACGGGTGGCGTCGGCCACATGGCCGTCCAGCTCGCCACCGAGGTGATCGGCGTCGACACTCTCTATGGCACCACGAGCACCGAGGAGAAGGCCGACTTTTTGCGCGAGCTGGGCGTCGATCACGTCATCGACTACACCGAGGAGGATTTCGCCAGCCGGGTGTGGGACCTGACCGGCGGCGACGGCGTCGACGCCGTCTACAACACCGTCGGCGGCGAGACCTGGGTACCGTCGATGCGCACCTTGCGGCCGGGCGGCCGGCTGGTCACCTCCGGGGCGACCGCCGGCCCCAACCCGGAGACGGAGATCAGGCTGGTGTTCGTCAGGCAACTCGACGTCATGGGGAGTACGGCCCACAGCAGCACCGACCTCCGGCACGCGCTGGGATACGTCTGGGACGGCACCGTCGAGCCCGTGATCCAGGAGACGTTCTCCCTCGCGGAGTACGACGCGGCCTTCCGGACGATGGCAGACCGGGAGGCGTACGGAAAGCTCGTGTTCACGCTCGACTGACTGGGGCACAGCGGGCGGGAGCGTGTCCATCTCTCTGTCCTGACCGGCCCGTGGCTGGCCGCCGCAGGCCGGGGACTTACTCTCCGGGCTCCAGCCAGTCGACGGGAACGTCTTCGATGTCGGGCAGGGGTGCCGTGGGCACGTCGACCAGCGCGGGCCCGTCGGTTTCGACTGCCGTCGCCAGCGCCGTCTCGTACTCGTCGGCCGCCGAGACGCGAAAGCCGGCCACGCCCAGTTGCTCGGCGACCGCGGCGTAGTCGGCGCTGCCGAACTCGACGCCGAAGGCGAAGTCGGCGAAGTTCCGCTGGCCCGCCTCGATCCAGGAAAAGGAGCCGTTGTTGACGACGACGAGCGTCACCGGCAGCTCCAGGCGCGCGAGCGTCTCGAGTTCGCCCAGGCAGGTCCCCAGGCTGCCGTCGCCGGTGAATCCGACGACCTGCGCGTCGGGACGGGCGTAGTGAGCGCCGACGATGCCAGGCAGCGCGTACCCGAGTGCGCCGTGTGCCCGCGGGGTAACCCAGTGACGTCCGGGTTCGGTGAACTCGTACAGCGCCGCGAAGTACGGGCACGAGGTGCCGGGGTCCGAGACGATGACGGCGCCGTCCTCGAGCACGTCCTGGGCGCCCGCGACCAGGCGTTCCGGCCGGAGCGGGAAGTCGTCGGCACCGAACCGGGCCGCGTATGGCTCGATCCAGGCCTCGTGTCGTGCCCGGAGGGAGGCGGCGTCGACGCACTCCCGGGGGCCGCCGGCACGGACGCGCTCGGTGAGTGCCGAGAGGGCGACCCGCAGGTCCGCGGGCACGGCCACGTCCGTCTCGTAGTTCTTGCCGACTGACTCCGCCGCGATGTCGATGTGGACGATGTCGACGGCGCGGTCGGGTGGCCGGGACCACTTCTCGGTCCAGACGCTCTCGACGGCCGTCCCCGCGAGCACCAGCAGGTCGGCCCCGTCCCGGAGGTCGTTGGCGTACGCGCGGCCGCCGTTCTCGCCCAGCACGCCCGCCCAGTACGGCGAGTCGCCCAGACAGCCCGCGCTCGTCAGCGTCCCGGCGACGGGCACGCCCGCTGTTTCGGCGAACTCGCGCAGTTGCGACCACGCACGCGAGGTGTGGACGCCCCCGCCCGCGACCACCAGTGGGGCGGCCGCGCTCCGGAGCAACGCGGCCGCCCGGTCGAGGCGGTCGGGGTCGGGCCTGGGTCGGTCGGCCGGACATCGCCTCGTCCGCTCTGGAGCGTACGCCTCGCCGTCGGACTCGCCGGCCAGCGTATCCATCGGGAGCGAGAGGTGGGTCGCGCCCGGCCGGCCGGCGGTCGCCTGGCGGAACGCCTCCCGGACCAGCCGGGGTACCTGGTCGGGATGGTCGGCCGAGGCGTTCCACTTGGTCACGGTCCCGAACAGCCCGGTCTGGTCGAGTTCCGTCAGCACGCCGCGGCCGCGGTACCGGACGGGCGTCGTCGTGTTGAGACCGACCACCGGAACGCAGGAGTCGTTCGCCTCCGCGAGGCCGGGCACCAGGTAGGTCGCGCCGCCGCCGCTCGGCCCCTCGCAGACCCCCGGTCGGCCGGACAGGCGGGCGTACGCGTCGGCCATGAACGACGCACTCCGCTCGTCGCGTGCGAGGACGTGCGTGACCGGCGTGTCGGCCTCGGCGAGGGTGCGGTAGAGGCCGACGCTGGTGTCGCCACAGACGCCGAAGACGTACTCCACGTCGTGGGCTTCGAGGCTGGCGACTAGCTGGGTTGCTCCGTCGGGCATCGGTTTCGATGTGCGCAACCACCACAATAAGGGTACCGCCGGCCGCTCGGAGTCCGGACGAGGGATGGTCCCGGGATGGAGACGGAGACGGATTTCGGTCTCCCCGGCGGGGAAAGCGTTTTGAGCAGCGCACGCGACGGTCCGCATGCGAAATGGACACCGCACTCGATGTCGCAGTCGTCGGTGGCGGGGCCGTCGGAACGAGCACGCTGTTTCACCTTGCGGCCGACCACGACATCCGTGGCATCCTCTTCGAGAAGGGCCAGCTGGGGTCGGGGTCGACCGGTAAGGCTGCCGGGGGGGTGCGCAACACCTTCACGAGTCCCGCGAACATCGCGGTGGGTAACCGCGCCATCGAGTACTTCCGGAACTTCGCCGACCGCGTCGGCGAGGAGGTGCCGTTCCGCCAGGACGGGTACATGTACCTGTTCCACTCGAAGGCGGCGGCCGAGCGGTGGCGCGACCGGGCGGCACTGTTCCGGCGTCACGGCGTCGGGGCGGAACTGCTCTCGCCCGCGGGTGCCGCCGAGAAGTTCCCGCCGCTGGCCGCCGACGCCATCGGCGGGGCCCTGTTCGGGCCGGACTGTGGACACGTCGACCCCCACAGGCTCACGCAGGCCTTTGGCCGGGCGGCGACCGAGGGCGGGGCGACCGTCCACACCGGGACCGCGGTTACGGACGTCCGCGTCGAGGACGGCGCCGTGGCGGCCGTCGAGACCGAGACCGGCACGCACGAGGTCGACGCCGTCGTCGACGCCGCGGGCCCCTGGGCCGGCCGGGTCGCCGGGATGGTCGGCCTCGACCTGCCCCTGGATCTGCTCGTCCGGCGTATCGTGGTCCTCGAGGGGCTGTCCGACGCCGACGGGCCGCTGGTGATCGATCCCGAGCGGGAGTGTTACTTCGGCGCCGAACCCGACGGGTCGCTCTTGGTCTGCAACACCGGCGAGGACATCCACGACATCGAGAATCCCGACGCGGCCACCGACCAGCGGGTCGGCTACGACTACCACCTGGCGACCGCCGAGGCCGTCTCGGAACTGGTCCCGGCGCTGCCGGACCTGTCGGTCCGCAACGGCTGGAGCGGGCTCCAGACCCACACGCCCGACGGCCACGCTATCGTCGGCCCGACGGCGGTCGACGGGTTCTACCTCGGCTGCGGGTTCTCCGGGCACGGCGTCCAGCAGTCCCCGGTCGTCGGCGGCGCGCTCGCGGACATGGTGGTCCGGGGACAGACAGACCGCATCGACGCCGCGGCGTTCTCGCCCGCCCGCTTCGAGGAGCCCGCGGCCGGCCGGACCGAGGAGATGGCCTAACTTTATTGGGCTGGTCCGCACGGGAGGGGTATGGCCGACCTGCTGTACCTGTCGAACCCGGAGGTGGTCGGACTGGCCGGCATGGCGGATTTCGTCGACGCGGTCAGGAGTGCGTACCGCGACTTCGGTGACGAGGGACGGCTCGGGGACGAAGACAAACTCTTCCGCGACTCCCCCGAGGGGATGCTGATGTACTACGGAGCCATCCTCCCCGCGGAGGGCGTCGCAGGAGCGTTCGTCTACTGGACCGGCTTCGGGGGTGGCGAGGGATGGTTCCTGACGGTCCTGGCCGACGCCGCCACCGGGGAGCCGGTGGCGATGGTCGACAGCCCCGGCATCAACCCCTACAAGACGGGCGCGACCGGCGGCGTCGGCGTCGACGCCCTGGCCCGGCCGGACGCGACGGAACTCGGACTGATCGGCACCGGCACCCAGGCCGCCTACCAGCTACTCGCCGCCGATCAGGTCCGCGACCTCGACGCTGTCCGGGCGTTCTCGCCGACGCGAGCCAACCGCGAGGCCTTCGCCCGGCGGATGGACGGGCGCTTCGGCGCCGACGTGACGGCCGTGGACAGCGCACGCGCCGCCGTACGCGGTGCCGATATCGTCATCACGGCGACCACGGCGACCGAACCGGTCGTCGACGCCGCCGACGTCGAACCCGGGACCCACGTCACGGCGATGGGCCAGTCCCATCCCGACCGCCGGGAGGTCGGCCCCGACCTGGTCGAACGGGCGCTGTACGTGCCCGACACCCGCGAGCGGGCCTTCGACTCCTCGGGCGAACTCCAGGGCGCGATCGAAGCGGGCGCCGTCGACGAAACGGCGGTCCACCCCGGCGTCGGGGGCGTCCTCGCGGGGACCGCACCCGGCCGGACCGACCCCGAACAGGTGACGCTGTTCGACATGGGTGGTAACGGCATCGAAACGGTCGCCGGGGCCAACATGGTCGCCGAACGTGCCCGCGAGCGCGGCCGCGGAACGACCCTCTCGCTGACGCCCCAGAGCGAGGGGTTCGAGTCGCTGTGACGCGGTCCCGGTAATTGTCCGGGTGCCTCGCCTCCGGCGTCAGACCGTCCGTCAGCCGTCCGTCCGCGCGACCGCGCGAACTGGAGCAGCCTCGAATCCCGGCGCGTGCAGCGGGAGGCAGGTGAAATCGACCCGGTCGTGGTCGGCGACGGCGTCGGCCGAGCAGAGGTACTCCACGACGGGCACCCCGCCGCCGAGCAGCGTCCGGTGGACGGGCCGGTCGGGGTCGTCGAGGGCCTCGGTGAGGAAGTCGTTGCCGACGAGCGCTGGCTCGCGGTCGACGAGCCACTCCGCGGCCGAGGGGGTGAGGTGGGCGGCTTCCGCGAAGAAGTCCTCGTCGCCGAACCGGTGATCGACGTCGCCGGTGAGCAACAGCAAGCGGTCGCCGGGCTCGGGGTCGGCGGCCGCGGCGTCGAGCGTGGCGGCGTCGATCGGCTCGCCGCGGGCCGCCCTGAGATCGAGGACCGTCGCGGGGCCGAACCAGCGGTCGAGGCCCAGCGATCCCAGCGTCGGCCCCTCGGGATCGTAGTGGCGAGGTGCGTCGACGTGGGTGCCCTGGTGGGTACTCGACGCGAATCGGCGGGTGATCGCGCCGGTCTCGTCGGAGACCGACCGCTCGGACTCGAAACTCGGCAGACCGGGAAACAGTTGCATCCCGTCTTCTAGCGGCAGCGTCATGTCCACGCGCATGGCCCCAGTTCGGCGACAGCCGGCAAAAGCCATTCGCAGTCGTGAGCGGTATCCTGCTCACGGGGTCGCCGGTGGGTATAAGACCGGCGGGGCCGACAGTTCAGACATGTCCCAGGCAGCCGACCACTCGCTGCGACAGGTTAGCGACCTGGACGTCGTCGTCAGCGCCGACGAACACGTCAGCGAGGCCGTCGAGGACTTCCTGCCGTACATCGACGAGGACCGCTACAGCGGCATCAAGCGGATCATCGAGCAGTCCGAGGACCCCTGGCGGGAGCTGTTCTCGGTGACGACGGCGCTGCCGCCGTTCTCGAACACCGCGATGGCGTCGAACTACGGCGGCGCAGACGGCGTGATGCAACAGGGCGAGGACAAACTGGAGACGAAACTCCTCCGGCTCGACGAGTTCGACATCGACTACGGTATCCTGAACCCCACGCTGATGGTGGCGCTGCCGACGGTGAACAACCGGCAGGCCGCGGCGGCGCTGACCCAGGGATACAACGCGTGGCTCTACGAGGAGTTCGTGACCCGGAGCGACCGGCTGTACGGCGCCATCGTCGTTCCCGGACAGGACCCCGAGATGGGCGCCCGCGAGATACGCAAGTACGGCGACAGGGACGGCGTCGTCGCCGTCCAGCTCGGCGCGACCGGCCACAGCATCCCCGTCAGCCACGACTGGTGGGCGCCGGTCTACGAGGCCGCCCAGGAGATGGACCTCCCGGTGAAGTACCACAGTTCGTTCCCCGCCATCGGCCACGGCTTCCCGCTGCAACACCGCTGGCACCAGCTGTTCGCACAGGACAAGGTGCTCGCCCACCCGTTCTCGCAGATGTGGAACCTCCTGAAGCTCCTCTACGAGGGCGTTCCGATGCAGTATCCCGACCTGACGTTCGTCATTCAGGAGGCCGGGATCGGATGGATTCCCTACTGGAAGATGCGCCTGGACCGGTACCACCTCGGCCTGGGCTCGGAGATGCCGATGCTCGACAAGCTCCCCAGCAAGTACATCGACGAGCGGTTCTACTTCACGACCCAGCCCGTGGGCCACGCCGACCGCGAGGTGAAACACGTCGCCCAGCTGGCCGAGATGGCCGGTCCCGGGAACCTGGTCTACGCGGCCGACATCCCCCACTCCGATTTCGACACGCCCGAGGAACTGTTCAACCCCATCAGGGGCGAACTCGACGACGATCAGGTCCGGGGGATCATGGGCGAGACGGCCATCGAGGTCTTCGACCTGCAATGAAACACCGGGTGGCGTCGACCGAGGAGTTCGGCGAGAACGAGCGCGTGATCGTCGAGGTCCAGGGTGCCGAGATCGCCGTCTTCCACACTGACGGCGAGTACCACGCCGTCCTGAACTACTGTGTCCACCAGTCGGGACCGCTGTGCGAGGGTCCCCTTTCGGGGAAGATGGTCGCGGACCCGCCGGAGTTCGACTGGCGCTACGACGAGACGCCCCGGGTCGTGACCTGTCCGTGGCACAACTGGAAGTTCGACATCCGGACCGGCGAGAACGTCCAGGACGGCACCTACCAGGTACCGACCTTCAAGACCGAGATCGAGGACGGCGACGTCTACGTGATCAGGGAGTGACGGGGTCCGACGGCGCACCCGGCCGCGCGGGGCACCCGCCGGGCCACGACGAGGAGGACCCCTACGCGGACGTCGACCTCGCGGAGTTGCCCGACTGGTGGCGGCGCAACGTCGAGGCGTTCCGGGACCACCGGATGCGCCCCTACCGACCGCCGCAGTTCGAGGACGGGGACCTCGTGCCCGAACTGGTGCGACGGCTGGAGTCGGAACTGGATGTCGAGATCCGCATCCGCAAGCGGATCGGCCCCGACCGGGACGAGGGCTGGACGGTCCTCGTCGATGGCCGGCCCGCCACGACGCTCGACCGCGTCCGAACCGAGGAGGGACGGTCGGTCTACGCGGTCACCGCCGCGGAGTTCGAGACGGCCGTCCGGGACGCCGTCGAGGCCTAGGGCCCGTCGACGCCTCTGGCTGGTGCCTCATAATGACCGCTGTAGCTATTTTCCAGGCCGACCGCACGACGTCGTGCGGTCGATCCGGTAACGAACTACAGCGGTCATTATCACCCGCCGAGAAACTCCCGGCGGACTTGCTCGTTTTCGAGGAGTGCCCGTCCGGTGTCTTCGAACCTGTTTTCTCCCTGGACGAGGACGTAGCCACGATCGCACCGCCGGAGCGCCTCCGCTGCGTTCTGCTCGATCATCAGTATCGCCGTTCCCTGGTCGTTGATTTCGTCGATCCGATCGAACATGTCCGCGACCAGATCCGGGGCGAGGCCCGCCGAGGGTTCATCGAGCAACAGCAGTTCCGGATCGAGCATCAGGGCCCGACCCATCGCGAGCATCTGTCGCTGGCCGCCGCTGAGATGGGCTGCCTTCTGGTCTTCCCGTTCCCCCAGGATCGGGAACCGGTCGTAGATCGCCCGAATCCGGTCCTCCGGCACCTCGTCGAGAATGTATGCACCCATCTTCAGGTTCTCCCGGACCGTCAACGACGGAAACACCTTGTCGGTCTGTGGAACGTAGCTCAGGCCGAGGTGGACGCTATCCTCGGGCTGATTGTGCGTGATGTCTTCGCCCCCGAAGTAGATCGCTCCGCACATGTGGGTCGTGTACCCGAGCACAGATTTCATCACGGTCGACTTGCCGGCGCCGTTCGGTCCGACGAGGGTCACGTACTCACCGGAACTGACAGTTACGTCGACCGATTCGAGGACCTGTATCTTCTCGTAGCCAGCGTCGAGGTCTCGTACCTCGAGGAGCGCCATTATTCTATCTCCTCCCCGAGATACGCCGAGATGACCGTCTCGTCAGCGACGACGGTCGCCGGATCGTCGTCGGCGATCACGGTTCCCCGGTCCATCACGACCAGCCGATCGACGAGTTCGGTCAACTGCTGGATGTCGTGTTCGATCACGACGAACGTCACGCCACCGTCGTTGAGCGTCCGGACGTGGTCGAAGATCGCCCGTTCGAGGGATGGATTGACCCCAGCGAACGGTTCGTCGAGCAAGACCAGGTCGGGATCGCTCATCAGGATGCGGGCGAGTTCGAGGAGTTTCCGCTGTCCGCCGGAGATGTCGCTCGCGTACTCGTCGGCGACGGCTGCGAGGTCGAACCGACCGAGTTGCTCGCTGGTCTGTTCCGCGAGGCGTTCCTCTCGGTCGCGCATTCGTCCGGGTCGCAGGATAGCATTCAGGGCACTCTCCCCCGGCTGGTCGGGCGCAGCGAGCTGCAGGTTCTCCCTGACCGTCATGTTCCCGAGGACGCGAGTCAGCTGGTAGGTCCTGACGAGTCCTCTCCGGGGCAGTTCGTGTATGGGCTCGTGGGTGATATCTTCGCCATCGAACTGGACCGTTCCGGCGTCGATGGGCAGAACCTTCGTGACGCAGTTGAACAGCGTCGTTTTGCCTGCCCCGTTCGGGCCGATGAGCCCCACGAGTTCACCGCGCTCGATGGCGAGGTCGAGGCCGTCGACTGCCGTGATCCCGCCGAACCTCTTGGTCAATCCCGTTACGTCGAGCAGCGTCATTGGTCCAGACTCACCTCCTTTTTGTTCCCCCAGATGCCGTGCGGCCGATACCTGATTATCAACACGAGGATGAGGCCGATGGCGAACAGCCGGAGTGACCCGTACTTGGCGGGCGTCAGGCCGGGGACCAGTTCGGGTAGAACGCCCTGTCCAAACCGCGTCACCAGCCGGAGGCTCACGATGATCGCCAGGCCGGCGAGTGTCGCCAGGTGTTTGCCAGGGCCGCCGATGAGCATCCCGATCCAGAGAACGATCGTCACCTGGACGGTGAAAAAGCCGGGCGTGATTCCGCCGTTGTGCAGTACGAGCAGACTCCCGGCCAACCCGGCGATCATCGACCCGTAGATGAACACCTCCATCTTGTACCTGAACGTGTGCTTCCCGAGGGTCTTTGTCGCCAGTTCGTCACCCCGGATACCGCGGAGCACGCGGCCATACGGTGCACTCGTCAACCGGCTGAACAGCCCGTACACGAGCAACAGGAGGGCGCCGAAGACGAACGCCGCGCCGACGAGACCCGTATCCGAATTCCCGGCGGCGTCGTAAATCGGACGCGGGAACCCGACCATGCCGTCGGTCCCACCCGCAAGTTCCCTGACGTTGATGAAGACCTCGAGCAACACCTCGGCCGCAGCCAGTGTCGTGATTGCGAGGAAATCCTCGCGGATCTTGAGCGTTGCCGCGCCCACGAGGACGCCGAGCATCCCGGCGGCGATCACCCCGCCGACGATTCCGACCGGCCACGCGAGACCGAAACCGGTACCGACGGTCGGATTCTCGGCGACGATGATTGCTGCTGCGTATCCCCCGACGAGGTAGAACGCGACCGGTCCGAAGTTGATCAGCCCGGTGTATCCGTACTGGAGGTTCAGGCCGAGTACGACCAGTCCGTACAGCATGAAGATGATGGCGACGTCGACGAATACCCGGAGGTTCCCCGGAATCGTCACTACTAGCGGACCCATCAGGAATGCAACCGTCGCGAGCAGGATGACAGTACCGAGCACAGCCGCTGTGCGGCCCGGATCGGCGAGTCCCCTCTCCAGCCTGGATCGGATGCTCACGTGGCCACCTCCTCGCCCGTGATCCCGCCAGGGCGGACCAGGAGGATGAGAATCAGGATGACGAACGCGACCGCCGTTCCGAGTCCGGAAAGCAGTCCCGGGAGAAAGAGGCCGGTCGCGAGCGTCATCGCGACGCCGATGATGTACGCGCCTGCGATCGCACCGTACGGGTTCCCGGCCCCGCCGAGGATCGCGGCCGTGATGACGATCAAAATCGCGTCGAGACCCAGCGACGGCGAGGCGGACTGCTGGAGTGCGAGGACGTATCCCGACAGCCCGGCCATGGCTGATGAGAGCAACCACACGTAGATTCTGATCCGCCCGGTGTCCACGCCGGTCGCACGCGCGAGTCTCTCGCTGTCGCCGGTCGCGCGCATCGCCATCCCGAGTGTCGTCCTCGTGAGCAGCAGATACGTCACGGCGAAAACCCCCAGCGCCAGGCCGACGATGAGCAGCATCTGGTTGCTGATGAAGACGCCGCCCAACACCTCGAACCGGTAGGTGCCCGGAACCGGTGCGAGGTGCTGTTCCGTCGGGCCAAACACCATCCGAATCCCGTTCCGGAGCATAAAGCCCACCCCGACGGACGTGAGCAAGAGCGGAATCGCACCCTTGTGGTGGATGGGCGAGAAAAACACTCTCGCGAGGGCAAGCCCGGTGACGGCACTGATACCCATCACCAGCGGGATGTTCAGGACGATCGACAGGCCGAGCGTGCCCGAGAGGAACGCGGCGACGTACGCGCCGATGGTCATGTACTCGGCGTGGGCGAAGTTGAGCATCCCGACGTAGCGGTACACGAGGGTGAAACCGATGGCCGAGATGGCGTAGTACGACCCGACCTCGATCCCGAAGAGGAGTTGCTGTACCATTCGCTACGTGGCGGGAGACCCGGTGGGCATGGCTGCGCGCATCAGTACTGTTCGGCGTTCTCCCGCATCGTCTCTTCGGAGATCGTCCGTAGCGTGTCGTACCCGTCGGGAGTTGCCTGCGTGATCCGCACCGACCCGAAGACGTTGCCCTGCGGGGTGAAATCGATATTGTTCGCGGCGCCCTGGTAGTTGATCTCGTTTCCGGCATCCAGTTCGTCCTTCCCCTCGCCGAACGACGTGACCTCCGTTCCGTCCGGGTTTGCGACCTTCCGGAGGTTCCGCTCGATCGCCTTCCGCTGGGCGTCGATCGATCCGGTTTCGCCGCTCCGGTGGAGTGCGAGCGCACAGACGTTGACCGCGTCGTAGGTCGCGATCGCCCACGGATACATCGTCGTGTCGGGTGCGCGTTCCTGGAAGCTCGATTCGAAGTCGTCGAACCCCGGGCCGCCTGTCGACTGTTCGAAGGAGATGATCTCCTTGCCTTCCAGCAGCCCCTCCATCGCGTCGAGGAAGTCCTGTCCGGTCGCCCACTCGTTCCCGAGCAGCGGGGTTTCGTAGCCGCCCTGGGCCCAGTCCTGGGCCAGCGTCGCCCCGTCGTCGAAGTTGAACGAGACGTACAGTGCGTCGAAATCGCTTTCGTAGACGCGCGAGAGCTGGGACTGGTAGCTCGATTGTCCCTGTGCGAGGTCGACGCGGTCGACGATTTCGCCACCGAGACGTTCGAACTCCTCGGCGAAGACCGACCCGGTCTCCTGTTGTGCCTCGGCTTGCCCGGCCATGACAGCCATCCGTTCGAACCCGTTGTCCCAGGCGTAAATTGCCAGCGCCAGCCCCGTCAGACTGCCGCCAGGAATGGTCCGCCATATCCACTCGTCGTCACTGAGGTCGTCGGGGGTGCCCTTGTCACCGCCGTACGTGGCGAGCGCGTCCGTTCCGGGCCAGCCCGAGACGATCGGCGTTTCCTGATCGGTGAGCCACTCGCGGTTGGCGACGATTTCGCTCGAAAAGAGACCGTTGATCGCGACCGCGTTGTCCTGTTCGACGAGCGTCCGGACGACGGTACGGGCCTGCTGTGGATCGACCGCGGTGTCCCGCAGTTCCTTGGTCGCCTCAGCACCGAGCGGACCCCCTGCGTCGTTGATTTCGTCGAGGGCGATGTCGAACGCGGTGTTCGTGGCGGGCTGGAGGATGTCCCACTGTCCGGTGACTGCGCCGGGAGAGCCGAACAGTACCTCCGAGAGCCCCTCGTCGCCGGACGCGCTGTCCGTGCTTCCGTCTCCCCCATCGTCACTGCTCCCGTCGCTATCACCGCCGTCGGCGTCGCTGCCATCCCCGCTGTCCGAGTCGGGCGTCGCCGTTTCCCCGCCATCCTCCGTGCTGACCGAACACCCCGCGAGCCCCACGACACCCCCGACACCGCCGACTGCTCTCAAGAACCGTCTCCGTCGAATTGACATTTCGTAGACAATGTTGCCACAAGGGTATTTAAAAATTTTCGTCGTCCACTGTCATGTCCGTCCCCCATCTCCGGACAGTGGCTCCTGGCCCGGGTGGCCTACACGTCGTTCCCTCTCTACTGATTTCCATTCCCGGATCGGTGTCCGTCTCAGTGATGTATCCCTGGATATTCAGGACTGCCTGTCGAGGAACCGCTCGAGGACTGCTCGGAACCGCTCGGGTGCTTCGATCTGTGGCGTGTGTCCGACGCCCTCGAAGACGACCTCCTGGTAGGCGCCGTCGTTCGACTCGTACGTCTCGAAAAAATGCCGCGTCTGCTCGATCATCGGTTGTGGTGGGAACACGTCCGGACCGGGCCAATCCTCGCGTTCGCCGATCTGCCCGAGATAGCCGTAGTCGAGCAGTGACTCTGCGGACACGATCCGATCTTCGGTTCCCCGAACCCACAGGACGTCCGGTTTGGAATCGACGTCCGCCAGCGGTGTCAGGTCACAGTACTTCGGCGACATCGCGTTTCGTTCACCGCGGGTACCCGGAGCCACGCCGGGCCAGTTGTCCGACTCGATTGCGTCTCCCGGGTAGGTGGTCTCGCCGATTGTCGCCCGGAGAATGGAATCGAGCAGTACCTCTTCGCGCTCGGGGGGCAGTTCCGACCCGGGGTCGCAGTAGAGATCGGTCAGCACGTTCCGGGGCGAGAGTACACTTTCGGTGCTCCTGTCGTTCCGGCGCATCCGTCGACAGTACTCCTCGTCGACGAGTCCCGCGCCGGACCCCGCGTAATCCGGCCAGCAGGGTTCGCCAATCACGCCTTTCGTTCCACCGAACCCCTGTGGGGGGATCGGGGCCAGTAATATTAGAGATCTGACTTTCTCTGGGTGGTCGATCGCGTAGCGCATCGCGATACCGGCGCCGAACGACCAGCCTGCCAGATGCACCGGCTGGTCGTCGGACAGGTATTCCAGTGCGTCGATCAGGGCGTCGACATCCGCCGTGAGATCGCCCATGCCCGTCGTCGCGTCCACTGGCTTGGTTTCCGATCGACCGCATCCGCGTCGATCCGGCGCGATTCCCAGGTACTCCGCAGGCAAGGCCTCCAACGTTCCCTCCCAGAACCGGGAATCGGAGGTTGTCCCGTGGAGAAAGACGACCGGCGTTCCGTCGCGCTCGCCGGTTTTCAGATACCGCGTTTCGAGACGGTCCGTGGACACCGTCCTCGATTCGACGCCGTCGAACAGAGTCCCCGTTCCAGTCATCGGTGCCCCCGCCGGGTGTTTGCGTCGTATCGCTCCCGCATACCGTTCACCTGTGCGGAAATCGACACGGACGATAGTGTTGAGTCTTTCCCCGGCGAATCGGTCGCCTGTCCTCGGAGACCGGGCCGTCGGGGCCGGCCGTCACCCGGTCGCTGATCGGCCCGCCCGGGCGTGTTCGTGCTCGCGTACCCCTACCCGAAGATTTCCTCGTAGCGTTCGATCCAGGTGTCGGGATCCTCGTAGTAGGACTGGTCGTTGAACGCCACGGGCTTGATCTGGACGTCCGACGGAATGATCCCCTCGAACTCCTCGGCGGCGATGTCCGAATCGACCGGCACGCGGCCGGTCTCGGCGAGCGCGCGCTGGCCCTCCTCGCCCAGGAACCACATCGCGAAAAACTCCGCGGCGTTGGGGTTCTCGCTGCCCTCGGTGAAGTAGATTGGCAGGTTCAGCGCGACCTGGGGATCGAGCCACAGCCCCTCGACGGGTTCGCCGTCGTCCTGCAGGCTCAGCGTGTCGTTGAGCGACCCGATGACGACGTCGGCCTCACCCTGGGCGAGCAACCGGGCCGACTCGCTGGAACTGTCGGTCAGGGTCGGACTGTTGTTCGCGATATCTTCCATCGTGCTCCGCCACTGGTCGGCCCCCCAGATATCGCGGAGCGTCGCGAATTGGCCGCCGGAGGTGTTGAGGATCGTCGGGTCGTCGAACGCGATCCGACCCTCGAGCGTCGAACTCGCGAAGTCCTCGAAACTCCCGGGCACTTCGTCGTCGCTGACACGCTCGGTGTGGTACATCACCTGTATCGGGAACAGGTAGCCCGGCACCGCCGGGAGCGTGTAGAGGTCCTCCGAGTACTTGTCCTGGATGAACTGCATCAGTTCCCCGTCGGGATCCGGTTCGCGGAAGACGCCCTCGCCGACCAGCGGCGTCATCGTCCCCTTCGTGTTGATGGCGGCGTCGGATTCGACGTTGCCCGTCTGTGCCTCCGTCGACATCGTCGAGGCGATCTCCGAGACGCCCTGGGCGACCACCTCGAGATTCATCCAGTCGTACCGCTCCTGGAACGGCGGGAGGATGGTGTTGCGCATCCCCTCGGCGTCGATCACCGAATAGAGGGTCGCCGTCCCCTCCTCGCGCGCGCGCTCCTCCAGGCTCATCGACCCGCCGTCGCCGCCGCCGTCGCTTCCGCCATCACTGCCGTCGCTTCCACCGTCACTGCCGTCGCCCCCGTCGCTTCCACCGTCACTGCCGTCGCTCCCGCCATCGCCCCCGTCGCCACCGCACCCTGCCAGGGCCGTGGCGCCGAGCGCGACACTGGTCGTCGCTATAAATTTCCGTCTGTGCATTGGTGACATGCGTCGGTAGCACTGTTGCGTATGGCGGCATATAAATATTTATGCGGTGAGACTGACCGCCGGACACAGAGTCTGGTTTGTTTCAGAACAACATCGCAGAAAGAATCAGTCAACTATTAGATAGTGAGCGCGGACAGAGTGGATGTGAGCCTCGAACGGGACGAGCGCACGGTACGATCGCGGGCCGTGGAGTTGGCCAACCCGCGATGGATTCCGCTGTACGTGACGCTGTTGTTTCTCGGAATCTTCCTCGCGACGGTCGTCGCGCTGTTCGCCGGCTCGACGATATTCGGCGTCGGCAACCAGGAGGGGATCACGCTCGAACTCGCCCGGGAGGTCCTGTTGAGCTGGGAACTGGCGCGAATCGTCTTCGATACGGTCGCCATCGGCGTCGGTGCGGGCGCGATTTCGGCGTTCATCGGTGCCGTCTACGCGTGGCTGGTGATCCGGACCGACATGCCGTTCAAGCGGGCGTTCCGCGTGATGGTCATCCTGCCGCTGTCGATGCCGTTCATCGTGAAGGGGATCGGCTGGATCTCCGTCCTCTCCCCCCAGATCGGTATCGTGAACGTCTTCTTCAAGAACACGTTCGGGTTCGTCCTCTTCGACATCTACTCGCTGTGGGGGATCATCATGGCGATCGGCTTCGGCGGGTTGCCGCTGGCGTTTTTGATTACCGAACCCGCCGTCAGGTCGATCGATCCCAGCCTCGAGGAGGGGTCCCGCATCGCCGGCCGCGGCCTCCTGGGGACCTTCTTCCGGGTGACGCTGCCCTTGCTCTTCCCGGCGATGTTCTCGACGTTCATGCTGGTGCTGATCTTCGCACTCGGGAACTTCGATTACCCGT
Source organism: Haloarculaceae archaeon (assembly GCA_018609945.1). Lineage (GTDB taxonomy): Archaea > Halobacteriota > Halobacteria > Halobacteriales > Haloarculaceae > SW-9-67-25. The sequence continues at coordinate 49,574 of JAHENO010000011.1, forward strand.
TCCTCCTGGGGTCGGCCCAGGGCGGGATCGACACCCTCGCCACGGAAATCTTCCAGGTTGTCCGCGGGAGCCCCGTGCCCAAGTACAACGTCGCCGGGCTGTACAGCATCGTCTACGTGCTGATCGCGTTCGTCGCCATCACCGTCTACTGGGTGACGACCAGGAAGACGCACAAGTACCAGACAGTCTCTGGCGGGTCCCGCCAGACGGTCCACCAGCTCGGCAAGTGGAAGTACCTCGCGGTCGCCATCTGTCTGTTCCTGTGGGGGATGTCCTTCATCGCGCCCTTCGCCGGCATGCTGTTCATGTCGCTTACCCCGCGGATCGGGGCGCTGTTCAGCCTCGAGTTCACGCTCGCGAACTACGCCCAGCTGTTCAGCATCCCCACGCTCCGGAGCGTCGTCGTGAACACGGTCGCTGCCGGCTTCGTCGCGGGCCTGCTGACCGCGCTGTTTGCGACGTTCATCGCCTACACCAGCCTCAAGTACGACCGCTTTACCGGGCTGGGCGATTACGTCTCGACGATCCCGCTCGGCTTCCCGCCGATCGTCTACGGGCTGGCCATCTTCTGGCTCGTGTTGATGCTGCCCGGCGTCAGCACCCTCTACGGGACGCTCGCGCCGCTGGTGTTGGCGCTGGTGTTCACCCGCCTGCCACACGGCACCCGGATGGTCACCAGCAACCTCATCCAGATCTCGGACGAACTCGAGGAGGCCTCCTCGATCAGCGGCGCGTCGTGGTCGACGACCTTCCGGAAGGTGATCGTCCCCCTGATCCGGGGCGGAGTCACGAACACGTTCCTCTACTCGTTCATCGGATCGATGCGGGAACTCGGTGCGGTGGTGTTGCTGATCACCGCCGGGAACAACGTCCTGACCAACCTGCTGCTCCAGATGTACAACCAGGACGCCGGCGCGCTCCCGGTCGTCGCCGCGGGGTCGATGATGCTGTTCCTGATGGTGCTGTCGATCGTGCTCGTCTACGAGTTCGCCGGGGCGGGCAAGTACACCGCTGGCGCGTGACGCCGGGGAAAATTATAAGCCCGCCCGAACACGTTCCTACGCTACACGAATGGTGCCTGTATCGCGAGCATCCACGCACAACCCATGACAGTAACTGTCGAGAATCTCACAAAAATCTACCGGAGCGACGGCGGGGGCGTCGTCGCGGTCGACGACGTCAGTTTCGAGGCGGACCAGGGGGAACTGTTCACGCTGCTCGGCCCGAGCGGGTGCGGGAAGACGACCACGTTGCGATCGATCGCGGGGCTGGAACGGATCGACGAGGGCACGATCACCATCGACGGCGAGACGGTCGCGACCCCCGGAGCCTCGGTCAAACCCGAGAACCGCGACATCGGGCTGGTGTTCCAGTCCTATGCCCTGTGGCCCCACATGACCGCCCGGGAGAACATCCTCTATGCCCTGAAAGCCCGGGACTGGCCGAAAGACGACCGCGACTCCCGCATCGAGGAGGTGCTCGACCTCATCAGCCTTCCGGAGATGGGCGACCGGTACCCATCGGAACTCAGCGGCGGCCAGCAACAGCGGATCGCGTTCGCGCGCGCCGTCGCCTACGAACCGTCGGTGCTGTTGATGGACGAACCGCTCTCGAACCTCGATTTCAAACAGCGACGCCGGATGCGCCGACTGCTCCTCGAGATGCTCGACGAGGTGGGCATCACGACCATCTACGTCACCCACGACCAGGAGGAGGCGTTCGAGATCTCGGACGAGACGCTGGTGTTGAATCAGGGCGAAGAGGCCCAGCAGGGCACGCCACAGCAACTGTACGAGCACCCACAGACCCCCTTCGTCGCGAGTTTCCTGGGCGAGGCGAATCTCTTTCCCGCCTCGGTCGACGCCGTCGACAGGGCCGACCGGCGGGCCCGCTGTACGGTCTCGGAGGGATCGACCCGCATCGAGATGGAGTGTACCTACCGCGACGAATCGGTACTCTCGAACCCGACCGTCGTCATCCGCCCCGAGGATATCTATCCCGAGGCCCGGACCGATGGCGCCGCGGTCCGGGAGACGAACCGCTGGTCGGGCACCGTCGACCACCGGTTTTACCGCGGGAGTTTCACGCAGAACCTCGTCGACGTCGGCGACATCCAGTTCAAGATCAAGACGGACAAGCCGGTCCTCGACGAGGGCGAAGACGTCGCGATCGCGGTCGATCCGGGTGACGCGTTGCTCGTCAGTTCCGGCTGACAGCCCTCGGGCCGTCCAGGCGTTCTGTCAGGCGGCGGCCTCGGCGGCCTCGGCCAGCAACTCGACGCCGAGATCGATTTCGCGGGCGCGGACGTCGAGCGGCGGCAGCAGGCGCAGCGATTTTTGCCCACAGCCGAGCGTCAGGAGGCCGCGTTTCAGCGCCTCGGTCTGGACGGCGTCCCGGCGCCCTTCGGTGTCGAACTCGACGGCGAGCATCAGGCCCCGTCCCCGGCGGTCGACGACGTTCGGCAGGGACGCGTCCGCGAGTCCCTCCATGGCCTGCGCACCGCGGTCGGTCGCGTTGTCCAGGAGGTTCCGGTCGCGGATCACCTCGAACGTGAGGGCGCCCTGTGCGGCGGCAACGATGTCGCCGGCCCCCCAGGTCGAGGAGATGCGCCCCCGCTCGTCCGGGAACAACTCGCCGGGGGCGACCGTCGCACCGACGCGGGCGGCCTTGCCCGCACAGACCACGTCGGGGTCGACGGGGAGGTGGTCGACGCCCCACCACTCGCCGGTGCGACCCATCCCGGACTGGATCTCGTCGGCGATCACGAGCAGGTCGTGGCGGTCACAGACCGCCGCGAGTTCGTCCGCGAAGGCGTCGCTCGGGACGTGGTATCCGCCCTCGCCCTGCACGGGTTCGACGATCAGGTACGCCACCGCTCCGGGGTCGACGTGTCCCGTCTCGGGATCGAGCATCCGCCGGAGGTGCGAGGTGCCGCCAGCGAAGAAGCCACACTCGCAGGTGGCGGGGTCGCAGTCGCTGTCCCGGCAGTACGGCGTATCGTGGACGCCCGGCATCTCGGGGAAATCCCGGCGGTACTTCGCCTTCGAGCGGTTCAGCGAGAGGGCACCGAGCGTGCGCCCGTGGAACGCCCCCTCGAAGGTGATTGCGTACTCCCCGCTGGTCGCGTCGTAACAGAGCTTGAGCGCGTTCTCGACGGCCTCGGCCCCCGAGTTGGAGAGGAAGACAGTGTCCATCCCGTACTGTGCCGTGACGTCGGTCAGGCGCTCCATCAACTCCGCCGGCCCCGGCACGTCGGGGTCGCGGGGGTCACCCGCGGTGGTGTAGAAGTCCTGGCCGGCGATCTTCCCGGGCTCCGGGAGGTCGAACGCCGCCAGCCGGTCACGGAGGTCGGGGTGGTTGTACCCCAGCGGTGCGGCGCCGACCTGGCTGGTGAAATCGAGCAGGACGTTCCCGTCGGCGTCGGTACAGAAGGGTCCAGCCGCCGGTTCCGTGACGTCCCAGACGAACTCGTAGACGTAGGTCGTCTCCGCCGCGACCGAGGCGTGGTCGTCGACGCGCCGTCCCGCCAGCGGACCCGGCAGTTCCTCGACGACTGGCTCCGCTGTCTCCCGGTTCACAGTCCCCCATGACGGGGATATCGACAAAAAGGTTGCGCAGGGTGAACGACCGCCCGGCTGGCAGACCACCTACTCGGCGCCGCCGGGGCCGTGCGTGAACTGCGGGGTCCCGGGATACAGCGAGAAGTGCGTGTGGACGGCCACCCAGACACCCTCGCGGCGCTCCAGGACGACCGTCGCCCGCCCGGGCCGGTCGAACGGATTTCCGTCCTCGTCGAACCCGGTCGACCGCCAGACTGCGGCGCCCCAGGCCCGGCCGCCTTCGCCGTCGCCGTCGGTCACGCCCTCGGCAACGACCGACTCGAGGTCGAACCGGAAGTCCTCGATGTTCGGCCAGATGCCCCGCCACTGGTTCGCCTCGAGTTTCTCCCGGCCGGTGACGATCTCCGCCTTGGTCCCGAACGACCGAACGTCCTCCGCGATGAGTCCGCGCGCCCGCTCGTAGTCTTCGGCCGCACAGCAGGTGCCCAGCGCGTCGAACCACTCGCGAACTGCCGCCTCCGGCGATTCGACCGTGACTTTCATGACCGAGGCGTCGACGGCGAGTGACAAGAAAATACCGGCACTTGCGGTAGTTTTATACCGCGACCAATGTGATAAGACACCACTGTATGCACGGAAACGACCCGCATTCTGACCGCAGGACTCGAACGAACCGACGGACGTTCCTGAAGCTCACCGGCACCGGCGCGCTGGCGACCGCCGGCCTCGCCGGCTGTGTCGGCACCGAGGACGGCGACGGCGGCGACGGTGGCGACGGCGGCGACGGTGGAAGCGACGGTGGCGATGGCGGCACGGCGACACCCACCGAGGACGAGAGCATGGACGGCGAGGACGGCGGAGCGACGGAGACTCCGACGGGGCCCGATAGCGTCCTCGTCGGGCAGCCGGCGGCGGTAACCGGCCAGTGGGACTTTCTCCAGCCCGCCGTGTCACAGTCGGCAGACCTCGCGGTACAGGAGATCAACGACGCCGGCGGCCCGCTGGACGCCGACCTCGAACTCAAGCGCCGCGACACCGCCGTCGATCCACAGCAGGCCCGCGAGGTCGTCCGGCAGTTCGTCAACAACGACGGCGCGGTCGCGATCAACGGGCTGTTCTCCAGCGAGATCACGCCGCTGTGGGACTTCCTTCAGGAGCAGTCGATGCCCGTCGTCACCCCGTGGCCGGGGACCCGCTTTCTTGACACCCGCGGTGGCGACAAGGGGACGGCCGGGGACACCGGCGACGACGAGTGGGTCTGGCGGACCGTCATCGGCGACACCGTCCACACCGCCGGCGCGGCACAGGCGATGGTCGACAACGACTTCATGACGATGGGCGTGTTCAACGGCACCGGCGCCGGCGAGACCGGCTACGCCGACGCGTTCGTCGACGCCTACGAGAACCTCGGCGGGACCGTCGCACAGCGTGTCGAGGTCCCAGAGGGTGAGTCCTCCTACCAGTCCCAGCTCGACCGGCTGTTCGACGCCGACTTCGACGCGTGGGTGCTCGCGCTCGCGCTGGAGGACGCCACGACGGCGATCCAGAACTGGAGTCAGGGCGGATACGGGAGACAGCTCATGATGGAGGACGGCCTGATGAGTCCGGACCTCATCGACGCGGTCGGCGAGGCTGCCGAGGGTGCCTGGATCGCCGCCGGCAGCACACAGGGCCCCAACTACGGCAGTTTCGAGTCGAAGTTCAACGAGGCGGGCGACGCCGACATCCACACCTGGGGCGTCGCGTCCTACGACGCGACGAACGTCCTCGCGCTGGCCATCCACCGTGCGGGCGAGACGAGCCCGGAAGCGATTGAGCAGAACGTCGGCCCCGTTGCCCGCGAGGGTGGCACGACCGTCTCGACGTTCGCCGAGGGCAAGGAGGCCCTGGACAACGGCGAGGAGATCAACTACGAGGGGGCGGTCACGAACGTCGACTTCACCCAGCACGGCAACGTCTGGGGTGACGTCGCCGTCTCCCAGGTCACGCCCGACGGCTTCGAGGAGCAGTTCAGCATCGGGGCCGACACGCTGCAAGAAAACATCGAGCAGTACTGACCCTCGCGGCCGTCTATCATGGCACTCCCACTGGCACAGGAGATTATCTTCGGCCTCGTCATCGGTTCCTACATCGCGCTCGGGGCGATCGGGTTCACGCTCGTCTACGGGCTCGTGAACATGATCAACTTCGCCCACGGCGAGTTCGTCACCATCGGGGCCTACGTCGGTTTCCTGTCGATCCAGATCGCCGGCCTCCCATTGCCGGTCGCGCTGGTCGTCACCTTCTTCGGGACGGCGGTCATCGGCTGGGCGATCGCACGCGTCACCTTCGAACCCATGAACGACGCCGGAGCTGTCCCGCTGTTGTTGATGTCCATCGGACTGGGGTTGGTGCTCCGGAACCTCATCCGACTGGTCGCGGGGGCAGGCGGCAGGGACGTCCAGGTCGGGGTGGCGACCTACCGGTTCGAGGACCTGGGCTTTTTCGTGACGAGCCAACAGCTGTTCATCGTCGGCGTCACGCTGCTCGTCGTGCTCGTGTTGCATCTCTTTCTCAGCCGGACGATGCTCGGGATCGCGATGCGGGCGACCGCCGGGAACGAGGACCTGGCGCTGGTCTCGGGCATCGACACGCGGCGGGTCCGGAACGTCGTCTGGCTGGCCGCGGCCGGGCTGGCAGGTGTGGCGGGCATCCTGCTCGCAGTCGCCCAGGAGGCCAGTGCGACGGTCGGGTTCGGCCAGTTGCTGTTGATGATCACCGCCGCCATCCTCGGGGGCGCCGGCAGCCCGTATGGCGCCGTCGCGGGGTCGTACCTCCTCGGGATCGGCATCGCCGTCTCGGTTGCCTTCCTCCCTGCCGGCGTCACTGCGTTCGGATCGACGATGGCGTTCGTCGTGCTCATCCTCGTGTTGCTCGTCCGGCCGGGCGGGCTGGTCAACGCGGAGGTGCGGACGACGTGAATTCCGTCATCGCGGAGGTGCGAGCGACGTGAAATTCGAGGATTTGCCGGTCGACGCCACCCGCGCTGGCGCCGTTTTGCTCGTCCTCGCGGTGGCGTTTCTGTTCAGCCCGCTGTTCGTCAGGCCGCCGGCGGCGACGCTGGTCCTCTTCGAGGTCGGCGTGCTCTTTTTGCTGTACGCGCTGGTGCTCGTCGGGCTGAACCTCCAGTTCGGTCACACGGGGCTGGTCAACTTCGGCCCGGTCGCGTTCTTCGCGGTCGGCGGATACGTGGCCGCCATCGTCACGGCCAACGACCCCTACGGCGCTGTCGGCCTCGGCTTGCCCTGGCCGGTCGGCCTGGCTGCCGGTGTCGTGGTGGCGGTCGTCCTCGGGGCGCTGATCGGCGCCTCGACGCTCAGACTCCGTGACGACTTCCTGGCGATCGTCACGCTTGCGGTCGCGGAGATCGTCCACGGGCTGATCGTCACCGTCCGCGATGTCACCGGCGGGTCGAACGGCCTCCAGAACGTTCCCCGGCCCATCGCGGCCACGACCGGCGGTGGTGGCGCCGGAGAGCTGTTCGCGACGGTGCTGGTCTTCGGCGCGCTCGCGGTGCTCTTCTACGGGCTGTTCCACCGGCTGTCGGCCTCGCCGTACGGCCGGGTACTCCGGGCGATCCGGGCCGACGAGCAGGTCACCGAGACGCTCGGCAAGCGCGTGTTCCGCTACAAGTTCGTCGTGTTCGTCTACGGTGCCGCCGTCGCCGGCCTGGCCGGCGCCCTGCTCGTCTTCTACAACGGCGCCGCAGCCCCGGGCTTTTTCACCATCAACGTCACCGTCATCGTCTGGATCGGGATGCTCATCGGCGGTGCCGGCAACGATCGGGGCGTCCTGGGCGGGCTGGCGATCATCATGGGGTTCCAGCTCGCGACCCGCTTTCTCAACGAGCAGCTCCCCGTCATCACGCCGGACCAGTTTGCCTCCGTCCGCCTGATGCTGATCGGTCTCCTGCTCATGGTCATCATCAAGTACCGCCCCGAGGGCATCTGGGGCGACGCCGACGAACTGGGGGTGGAGTCGTGACGCTGCTTGCCGTCGAGGGACTCCGGCGGTCCTTTGGCAGCCTCGTCGCCGTCGACAGCGTCTCTTTCGAGGTCGAGCGCGGGGAGGTCGTCGGGATGATCGGCCCCAACGGCGCCGGCAAGACGACCACGTTCAACTGCGTCTCCGGGGTGCTCCCGAGCGACGCCGGCACTGTCACCTTCGAGGGTGCGGACGTCACAGAGGCGCCGCCCTACGACCTGGCGCGCCGCGGGCTCGTGCGCACCTTCCAGCAGACCCGCGAACTGGAGACGCTGACCGTCACCGACAACATGCTGTTGCCCACGCCCGACCACCCCGGCGAGCGGGCCTGGCACGCCGTCGGACGGACGGCCGCCAGCGAACAGCGCGAGCAGGAAGCCCGCGAGCGGGCGATGGACCTGCTCGGGACGTTCGACCTCCGGGGGATGGTCGAGGAGTACGCCGCGAGTCTCTCGGGTGGCCAGCGGAAACTGCTGGAACTGGCGCGGGCGCTGATGCTCGACCCCTCGCTGTTATTGCTCGACGAACCGTTCGCCGGCGTCAATCCGACGCTCACCGCGGAGATCGTCGAGCACATCGAGGCGCTGAACGCCGACGGGCTGACGCTGCTGATCATCGAACACGAGCTGGAGACGCTGACCGACCTGGTCGACCGCCTGATCGTGCTGGCCGACGGGCGCGTCCTCGCGACCGGGACACCCGAGGCCATCATGGAAAACGAGGAGGTAATCGATGCATACCTCGGTGGCTGACGCGGATCGCGACCGGCCACTGGTCGGTCCCCGATGCTCGGGTACCAGTGTCGACGCCGTCGTCGGTCCCGGCGGGAACAGCACCGCCGCCGGATGGGAGGTGCGCCGATGACGCTCCTCGACGTGCGCGACCTCGACGCGGGCTACGGCGACCTCCAGGTGCTGTACGGCGTCGACCTCGACGTCGGGGAGGGCGAGTACGTCGCCATCGTCGGCCCCAACGGCGCCGGGAAGTCGACGGCGATGAAGACGGTGGTCGGACTGGCGACGCACATGGGCGGGGCTATCGAGTTCGACGGCACGGACATCGCGGGACTGGAGCCACAGGAGATCATCGCCCGTGGCGTGGGATACGTCCCGCAGACGGACAACGTCTTCCCGGCGCTGACAGTGGAGGAGAACCTTGCCATCGGCGGGTACCTGCTGGGTGGCCCGCCCGAGGAGCGCCTGGACGCGGTCATCGAGCAGTTCCCGATGCTGGGCGACCGACTCGACACGCGGGCCGGGAACCTCTCCGGGGGCCAACAGCAGATGCTCGCGATGGCCCGCGCGCTGATCCCCGATCCTCCCTTGCTGTTGCTCGACGAGCCCTCGGCGGGGCTGGCGCCGGACCTCGTCGAGGACATGTTCGACCACATCGACGAGGTGAACGACCGCGGGGTGACGGTCGTGATCGTCGAGCAGAACGCCAAGACCGCGCTCCGGCGGTGTGACCGCGGGTACGTGCTCGCGCAGGGCGAGAACCGCTACGCCGACGACGGCGACGCGCTGCTCGCGGACCCGGAGGTGCGCCGGCAGTTCCTCGGCGGGTAGGGGACGCGGTTTTTGATCGGTCTCTCCGAACCGGGATCGAGACAAAAACGCAGCAGAAAAATCGGTGACCCGAGCTAGTCGTCCTGGGTCGTGATATCGGCCGAGAGGCCCTGGGCCATCTGGATGTCCTTCGAGTTGTTGACCGTCCATGCGGTCCGCTCGGTGACGGCCTCGATGGCCTCGCGGGCCGAGGGGGCACCCTTCCCGGACTTGCCGACGCCGCCGAAGGGGAGTTGGACCTCGGCGCCGATACAGGGGAGGTTCGCGTAGGCCAGGCCGGCCTTGCGGGTGTCGCGGTAGTGGTTGATCTGGCGGTAGTCCTCGCTGATGATGGCCCCGGCCAGGCCGTATGGGACGTCGTTGTGGATCTCCATGGCGCGCTCGATGTCGCCGGAGTACTCGATGAGCGCGACGTGGGGGCCGAACACCTCCTCGTGGATGCACCGCAGGTCGGGGTCGTACTCGACCTCGTAGACGAACGGGCCGACCCAGTGGCCGTCCTCGTGGCCATCCGGAATCTCCTCCTGGGGAAGTTCGGCGCGGTCGACGAGGACGTTCGCGCCCTCGGTGCGGGCGAGCTCGTTGTACTTGTGGAACTTCTCGACCTGGCTCTCGTCGACGACCGGCCCCATGAAGGTGTCTTCCTCCAGCGGGTCGCCGACGGCCACCTTCTCGGCGAGGTCGACGAATTCCGATTTGAACTCGTCGTAGACGTCCTCGTGGACGATGAGGCGCTCGCTGGAGACACACCGCTGGCCCGTCGTCTTGAACGAGGACATCACCGCCGAGTGCAGGGCGACGTCCATGTCGGCCTCCTCGGTGATGACGATGCCGTTCTTGCCACCCATCTCCAGGGAGACCTCGCGGCCGGGCTGGCCGCCGATCGTCTGGTCGATCTTGTGGCCGACCTCGGCCGACCCCGTAAAGAGGACGGTGTCGACGCGCTCGTCCTCGACGATGGCGTTGCCGGCGTCGCCGAAGCCCTGCACGAGGTTGAACACGCCGTCGGGGACGCCCGCGTCGGTCATCATCTCGGCGATGATCTGCCCGCACCAGGGGGTCTGCTCGGCGGGCTTCCAGACGACGGTGTTGCCCTCGACCAGCGTGATGGCCATGTGCCAGAAGGGGATCGCGACCGGGAAGTTCCAGGGCGTGATACAGCCGACGACCCCGCGGGGCTGGCGGCGCATGTAGGCGTCCTTGCTGGCGATTTCCGAGGGTACCACGTCGCCGTGGGGGCGGCGGGCGTTGCCTGCGGCCCACTCGACCATGTGCCAGGCCTCGACGACGTCTGCTTTCCCTTCGCTGATCTCCTTGCCACACTCCATTGTGACGATCTCGCCGAGTTCGTCCGTCCGGTCGCGGAGTTCGTGGTAGACCTGCCAGAGTACCTCCGCGCGGTCGATGTAGGACATCGCGCGCCACTCGTCGAAGGCCGCCTCGGCGGCGTCGACGGCCCGCTCGACGTCTTCCTCGGTCCCGCGGACGAAGGTGCCAAGCGTCTCGCCGGTCGCGGGGTTCTCGCTGGTGAACGTCTCCTCGCCGGTGCCGTCGGTCCACTCGCCGTCGATGTAGTGGCGGTGGATCTCGGTTGCTTGCTCGCTCATACTCTAGGGGAGACGGGACATCGCCAAAAACCCTCCGACAGGGTTTACTCCCCGCCCCCACTCGGGCCGGCATGGACGCCACAGACGACCGCCTCTCCGGGCGCGTCACCGGACTCGAATACTCCGCCATCAGGCAGATGTTCGAACGCGCCGGGACGCTCGAAGCACGGGGCCGCGACCTCGCGCACCTCGAAATCGGCGAGCCCGACTTCGGGACGCCAGAACACATCGTCGAGGCGGCCTTCGAGGCCGCACGCGCCGGCGCGACCGACTACACCTCCACTGCTGGCATCCGGGAGTTGCGCGAGGCCATCGCCGACCGACCCGGCAAGAGTGAGGACTTCGACCCTGGCGCCGAGATCGCGGTCACGACCGGCGGGATGGAGGCGCTGTACGCGGCCCTCCAGGCGGTCGTCGACCCCGGCGAGGAAGTGGTCGTCCCGACGCCGACCTGGCCCAACTACCTCACGCAGATCCGACTGGCGGGCGGCAAGCCAGTCGAAGTCCCGCTGCCGGCAGCGGAGGGATTCGACCTGGCACCCGACCGGGTGATCGAGGCCATCGGGGACGAGACGGCGGCCGTGGTCTTCTCCTCGCCGTCGAACCCCACGGGTCGGGTGTTCGCGCCCGCGGACGTCCGGGCGGTCCTCGAGGCCGCCGCGGTACACGAGTGTTTCGTCGTCGCCGACGAGGTCTACGACAGCCTGGTCTACGGCGACCGGCCCGCCGGCATCCCCGGCTACACCGACCACGAGGAGTACCTGCTGACGGTCAACTCCTGCTCGAAGCGGTACGCGATGACGGGCTGGCGGCTGGGCTGGCTGGCCGGCCCGGCCGACGTCATCGAGGCGACCAGCAAGATCCGGAGCGTGGTGACCGCCTCCCCCTCCAGCGTCTCCCAGCACGCCGCGCTCGCGGCCCTGACCGGCCCACAGGACCGGGCCGCGGAGATGGCCGTCGCCTTCGAACAGCGCCGGGACTACGTCGTCGACCGGCTGGCCGACGTGCCGGCCGTGTCGGCACCCCCGCCGGAGGGTGCGATGTACGCCTTCGTCGACGTGAGCGCGCTCCCGGGGACGAGCGAGGCGATCGCGGGCCGCCTGCTGGAGGAGTACGGCGTCGTGACGGCACCCGGCGGCGGGTTCGGTGCCGCTGGCGAGGGGTACCTGCGCGTGAGTTTCGCCAACAGCCTCGACCGGATCGAAGTCGGGCTGGACCGCTTCGAGCAGATGGTCCGTGACGAACTGTAACCGTGATCGCTGTGAGTCACAGGGAGATGTCGGTTCCGACACCCGCCTCGCTGGCGCGGTCGTAGAGCACCTGGCTGGCCGCGACGTCGAGCGTCGCCGAGCCGACGCTGGCCGCGATCAGCACGTCCCCGGGCGAGTCCCGGTCGTACCCCTCTGCGAGCATCGAGCCCATCGGGACCAGGTCGTCGGCGCCGAGGGGCGTCTCCAGGAAATCGCCCGTCTCCGCGACCTCCTCGGGGACATCGGCGAAGACCGCGGCCGCGCGGTCGACGACGGCGGGATCGAGTTCCTGCGTCTCGGCGGTGAACGCGCCGATGGCGACCACGAGCGTGCCGGGGCCGAGCGCGTCGGGCGGGAAGACGGGTTCGGTGGCGGTCGTGGCCGTCACGACGGCGTCGGCGCCCTCGACGGCGGCGGCCGGCGAGTCGACCGCCTCTGCCGGAATCCCGTCCTCGCGCAAATCCGCCGCACAGGCCTCGCGGGAGTCGCTGGGCGAGTACACCCGCACCCCGGATAGCGAGGTGACAGTGTCGATGGCGCGGGTCTGCCAGCGGGCCTGTGCGCCGGCGCCGATGACCCCCAGCGTGGCCGCGCCGGGTGCGAGCGCGCGGACGGCGACGGCGCCGATACAGCCCGTGCGGGCGTTCGTGACGGTCGTTCCGCCCATGAACGCGTCGGGCACGCCAGTACGAGCGTCGGTGAGGACGATCTGTGCGTGGATGGTCGGCAGGCCGCGGTCGGCGTTGCCCTCGTGGACGGCCGCGAGTTTCGTCGCGTACTGGGGGTCGCCCTGGAGGTATGCGGGCATCACGAGGCCGGTCCCCAGCGGGTCATCGCCGTCTAGTCCCTCCCCGACGGGGAAGTGTGGCCGCTCGGGGCGGACGGCCTCGCCGGCGGCCTGCTTGACGAGCGCCTCCTCGACTACGTCGACGAGGTCAGCTAGGTCGAGCACGCCGCGGACGTCGTCTTCGGAGAGTACCAGTACCATGGTCGAAACTTCCGGCGGTTCGTCTTAGTTCTGTCCCCAGAGATGGTGGCCGGGCGATCGGTGTGTCGGCACCGTTCAGAGGAGAGACGGCTGGGGCTTTCATGCTGCCAAACGCAACTCAGTTCCCATCCGAACGATTTCCGTTGCGCCGGACCGCAGGCTTATTTCGCCGGCGCGGAAAGGGGCGTGTATGGACGCAATCGTCGTCGGTGGCGGCATCGTCGGGCTCGCCTCGGCGTACTCCCTGGCCGAACGCGGCGTGGACGTGACCCTCTACGAGAAGGGCTCACTCGGGTCGGGCAGCACGGCACGCGCCGCGGGGGGCATCCGCTCACAGTTCACCACGCCGGTGAACGTGGAGCTCTCGCTGGCGAGCAAGGCGGTCTGGAACCGCTTCGAGGCGGATTTCGGCGTCGACATCGCGTACCGAAAGAACGGCTACCTCTTCCTGGCTCGCAGCGAGGACACCGCCGAGCGGTTCCGCGAGAACGTCCGGATGCAGCGGGACCTGGGCGCCGAGAGCGAGTTCCTGACGCCCGCGGAGGCGACCGAGCACTGCCCGGGCCTGCAC